>JAVBUS010000178.1:0-11229 GCA_031555125.1 Eubacteriales bacterium
ATATGGACGAGGACGCACATGAGCGATAGACGAATGGAAGCCAAGAAAAGTCACGCCCCGGCCACCCTGCGGCGCGGCAAACGACGGCGCAAACGCCCGTGGAAGAACCCCAAAGCCTTGGCACTGCTGGCGGTGCTGATGGTCGCATTGGTGGCGGTGTGTCTGCGCATGGGGGTGGCCATGCGGGACGAAGCGCACAAGCGCGAGGCCGAAAGGGCGTACCAGGAACTGGCGCAAGCAGTCTCCCTGGCGGGGCCGCAGGAGGAAGCGACGGACGCGACGGAAGCGGTGCGCCGGTCGCCCATCGACTTTGATGCCCTGCGCAGGCAAAACCCGGATGTGGTAGCCTGGCTACGCATCCCCGATACCAACATCGACTACCCGGTGGTGCAGGGCGAGGATAACGAGCACTACCTGACCCATGACTTTTCCGGGCAGCCCAGCCCCTCCGGAGCGCTCTTTGCCGATGCGGAGATATCGTCGGACTTTTCAAGTGATCACAGCATCATCTACGGCCACAACATGCGGAGCGGTACCATGTTTGCCAAGCTGCGGCTCTTTGAGGATGGCAGGTTCTTTGCCAGCCATCACCGGGGATACCTGTACCTGCCGGATGGGACGTACAAGCTGACGATCTTTGCCGTGGGCGTGGTGCCCGCCGATGCCGACCTGCGGCGGTTTACCTTCGACACTTTTCGGGACAAGCTGGGCTACTGGAGTGCGCGACAAAACGAGGCCACCCTCGTCAACCGCCGGGATCCCCATCCCGGGGACCGGCTGCTGTCGCTGGTGACCTGCGTGGGGGAGGGAGACGCGCAGCGCTTGGTGCTCTACTGCGTTATGGAGCCGCGCTGACCCAGGCACTCGGACAAGGTGCCCAGCAGCGTGCGCGTGTCGTCGCAGCCGTGCTCCCAATACATGATGCCCAGCAAATCGTGCTGCAGGATGTACCCGCACTTGGCCCGCAGGGACTGGGGATCGTCATAGCTGATCAGGGTGCTGCCGTTGAACAGCCAGGGGGCCTGGGCTTGGTCATCCCAATAGCGTTGGTACCCGTTCTTGTGTAGATATTCCCGCAGGATGGCATCATAGTGCGGGCCTCCTTGCCCGATGGTCTTTGCCGCCTGATACAGGCCCCGGTTGATGTCGGGCAGGCCATCCCAGTGCCGGGCATAAAAGGCTGCACCCAGAATCATCCGCTCCTTGGGCACGCCGTGACGATAAAAATCCTCCACGGTGGAATGGGCGCTGCCATCCAACGTGTCGCCCGCGCCGGTGTACAGACAGGCGTGGTGTCCCGCCTCCTGGGCAAAGCCGGACCGAATATCATAGGTCATCAGCTGGACGTAGTCGCAGATCTTCGCGACCTCGTCCATTTGCGTATTCTGGCAAAAATAGGTGCCGGCGCCCGCCGCGATGGACACGATACGCTCCGCGCCCAGGGCATCTCGCAGCGCTTGCAATAACAGGGTAAAGGTTTCTTTGTCTGCCGGGTCATAATCGATGTCAGCCTGCCCCATGCACGGGTATTCCCAGTCGATGTCGATGCCGTCCAGGCCGTGGGCATCGGCGGCGCGGGCACAACTATCGGCAAAGGCCTTACGGCCCGCCGCGGTCTTGGCCATGTCAGAGAATCCCCCCGCGCCCCATCCGCCCACGGACAACACGAACCGCAAGGCCGGATTGTCGCAGCGGATCCGGGCCATCTCGCCGATGTTGGGCAGCCCGTGGAGCGATAACAGGCCGTCACGGATCAGACCAAAGGCCAAATTGATGTGGGTGAGCTGTTGGGCGTCCCGGGCGGTGACCTGGGGCAGTGCGCGGTCGGTGACGTAGCCAAGGATGTACTTGTGCGCCATGATGTTTCCCTCCCGTTTATGGTTTTGTCCGGTTAAGGCGCCGCCTTATGGGGAATACTGGGCGCATCCCCATTTTGGCGTGCGGAGGCTACCGTGAGAGAAGATACCGACTTGCTGCGGGATGCCTGCATGGGGGACGTGCAGGCCCAGAGCGAACTGTTTGCCACCCGGGTGGACCCGCTGATCCGCCTGGCGTACCTGATCACCCATGACCATGCCGCCGCCGAAGATGCCGTGCAGGAGGCCCTCATCTCATCCACCCGGCATATGACCTCTCTGAGGGAGCGGGATCGGTTTGACGCGTGGTTGCGGCGGATCGTGGTCAACCAGGCCAAGACCTTTCGTCGGCGCAATGGACGGCTGATCCCTGTGGAGGATGTGGGGACTTACATCGAGGCCCAGCGGGTAGATGAACTGGATCCGGAGGCCCTGGTGCTCCAGCGTGAGGAGGAAGCCAGGGTGTTGCGGGCGGTCCATAGCCTCAACGACCGGCTGCGCATTCCCATCCTGATGCGCTATTATCTGGACATGCGCGAGCGCGAGATCGCCCAGGCCATGCGCCTGCCCGTGACCACCGTCAAGGCGCGTTTACACGCGGCGCGAAAAAAACTGCGTACCGTCTTACTCGCATCCGAAGGAGGCAAGCGAACGTGAAGCCCAAGGAAAAGCCGGAGAACCAGACGCTGGAAGCAACACTGCGGGCGGGGCTTTCGCGGCAGGCCGGGCAGATCAGTCCGGAGGAACAGACCTTTTGGGCCCGGATTGCCGCCCGGTTTGCCCGGGGGAAAAGTACGGGTTGCTGAATTGTCAAAGCATGCAATCTTTTCCGCCGGTCATTCGTTTATATGGATGTAGGTGACCGGGGGTCACGCGGTACTTGCTGTATCGCTGCCCGGCATTGTCGCACCATGCCCCGGCGTCGTCCTGCACCATGACGGTGGCGGTTTTGCCCACCCGGGTGACCCGCCCCATCAGCTCGCCGTCCTGGTACGCGAATCGCACCCACTGCCCGACGCCAACCCCCTGTTCCGCGGCGGCTTGGGCACGGGTTGGCAGGTCGTGGGTATGCTTGATATGGCCAAACAGCCCGCTGACCAACGCGTGAAAGCGGGGGCCGTGCCCCTCCGGCTTTTTGTATAGCAAAAAGTCCAGGACGTGGCATAGCTCATGCTCCAGCACGCACAAAAAGGCGGCCAGCGGCGTATCGCAGGTCAAGCCGTCCACCACAAAAGGCCCTTCCGCCATGCGGTAGTAAAAGTCCACCCCCATGCGAATCTCCACCCGGGCAGTACCCCGTCCGGCGCGCAGGATGTTGCACGTGCCTGCCGAGCGGGTCATGCGGAGGGAAGGGAGAATGCGCACCTCCGCGATGGTCTGCTGGGCTAGAAAGCCGGTCAGAAAGTGGGCGTCGTACAGCGCCAGCATGGTGTCCAGCATGGGCTGGGTCAAGGGGGCGGGGGGCTGGACGCGAAGGCTGGGGTAGGTTTCCAACAGGATTCGCAGAATGCGCTCCCGCCGTGAACAAATCATGTCCGGCGATAGTTGAATGGGGAAGGTGGCTGTGTTCATGGTCGCTTTTGCGTCCTTCCAATGTTTCTCAAAAATATTTCACAATGCGCTTGACAATGTAACATAAATGTAATATATTGAGGATGCGTACCATCCGATACGATCGGCAGCGGCTATCTGCAAGGAGGATCATCGCGATGAAACAAACCGGAGTTGTACAGCAGAGAACTTGGCGTATTCGTGGGCTGGCGTGTGCGTTGATCGCATGCGGCATCTTGACGATGATGCCTGTCATAGCGCCGACCGCGGCGCAAGCGAGCAGCAAGACCGGCAAGGTCACTGCTACAGAACTCAACATCCGCAAGTCCGCTTCTTCTGACGCGGAGAAGCTGCGTAGTGTGAAGGAAGGCACAAAGCTCACCATCCTAGACACCGACGGGGATTGGTACAAGGTTAGCTTTGGCAAGACCACCGGATATGTGGCCAAAAAGTACGTGTCGGTATCCAGCAGCGAAACCAAGTTCTCGTCTTCCTCCGCCAAGTCCGGCGGCGATATTGCGTCCCTGGGCGCCGCGCCCAAGGCCACCAAGCCTGGTGACAACAACAGCAGCGTAGAGAAACTGCAGGAAGCCCTGACCCTGGCGGGGTATTATCAGGGCCGCATATCCGGCAACTACGGCGATCTGACCGAAAAAGCGGTGAAGGCCTACCACAAGGCCAAGGGGCTATCGGTAGATGGCATCGCGGGCAACGGGACCATCAAGGCGTTGTTCGGTGAAAGCGCCAAGGATTCGTCCTCCTCGTCCTCTTCTAGCGGAAAGAAGGGCAGCACGCCTAAGACCGAAAAGCTGGATTGGTACAAGGATGAGGTGACGGACATCATCCCCAAGAACGCCGTTTTCACCATCAAGGATGTGCGCAGCGGCCGTACCTTTAAAGCGCGTCGTTGGTCCGGCGGAGCCCATATCGATGCGGAGCCGGTTAAAAAGGCCGACACCGCCACGATGAAAAAGTGCTACGGTGGTGCGTTCAGCTGGAACCGCCGCCCCATCCTGATCTCCTACAATGGTCACGTGTACGCTGCCTCCATGAACGGCATGCCCCACGGGGACTCCACCATCAACAACAACGGCTTTGACGGGGTGTTCTGCATCCACTTCTATAAGAGCAAGACCCACGAGACCAACCGCGTGGATGCCGCTCACCAAGCCTGTGTCAAGGAAGCGGCCAAGGCGACCTGGTAATCCTATGCAACGTCAAAGCGGGAGGCATGCCTTCCGCTTTTTTCTTCGCCTTGGGGCGCGTTTCTAAACGCCGGAGGTGCAATATCCCGCAGCTATTCCGCCACAACCGCGTCGTTTTCCGCTTGCGTACCGCTGGCACGCCGCGTTCCGACTCCTTGATCCGGCGAAAAACCCTTGGACCTTGCACTGCCTCCCCTTTTACAACACGCCCTGGTCCTCATTTGATTTCGCGCGATAGATCGCCAGAGATTTTGCCGCCCGCTACGCTGACGAGGCGCGACAACGACAGCCGGCAAAAGACCCGCGAGATATGCGTCCAATCAAATGAGGAGTAGGATGAAACACCCCTAGCCTAAGGAGACCTCCAGCCGCACGGCGCGGCCGGTAAACGCCACGTCGTGCATGGGCATAGGCTCGGCGATGTATTCCCGGTCAAAGGATTGCAGCAGTACCGTGCTGTTGTCCAGTTTGCGCACCTTGCGCAACGTCCGATGCTGACGGTATTCCACCAGCATGATGGCGTCCTCTACCGGGTGCTGCGTGGGGATGACCAGCACCAGATCCCCCGCCAGCACGCGAAAGCCCCGCATGCTGTCGTCCGGGGATAGAAAATAGAACACCTTGTCCGGTGCGCCGCCCTCGATCTTCCCGTGGGAAATGGGCAACAGGCGACGATCTACCACCGACCAGGCCGCGTTGTACACCGGCACCGACTTGAGTACCCCGCTCAACGCGTCCAGCCAAATGCCGCTATCCCCTTGCACCGGTTCCGTACCGCCTACCCGGCGTGCCTCCATGGGCGCGGTTGCGGGCTGCACCGGCTTGGCCGGAGCGGGCTGGCCGATCTGGATGGTATTTAGGTCTACCGTGGCGGCGATCTCGTCCAAAGAAAAGTCTGCTTCGTTATGTTCCTTCAAGCCGATGGTCTTCAAAATCCGTCGGGCTTGGTCGTCGCCGATGATGCGCTTTCCGCTCTCTACTTCCAATAAGTACTTTTCCGTTACCCCGCACTTTTTCGCAACCTGCTTGGGCGTCATGTTCTGTCGCGTACGCTCCAGCAGGATCAAATCCCCCAACCGGCTCATATGAATCCCTCCTGGCGTGAACTGGGGATAGTATACCCGTTTGCCGAGAAGGTTGCAAGGATTTCCACCGACACCCGGCTACCCGCCTACGCATAGCATGCAGCATCCGCCATTGCGGAGGGAAGAGGGATGCTGCTCATGGTTCTGGGGGGATTGCTGATGACTGCGCTGGCGGTCAGTATGGATGCATGTTGGTGTGGTTTTGCTCTGGGCGGCAAGCAGGTACGTCTGCATGTCCGCGCCGGATTATCGATAGGGGCTTGGTCGTTTGGATTATCGTTGGCCACGGCATTGGCCGGCAATATGGCACAGCGGATCGTGCCGGAAGGGTGGATGCGGATCGCCAGCGGCACGTTATTGTGCTGCGTGGCCATCATGGCCTTTCGCGAGGCGTGGTTTCGCCGCCGCGGACAACAGGCATCGCCTTGCGAAACCCGCGATGTCCGTCCCGGCGAAGGGGCTATGGTGGGCGTCGCCGTGGCGTTGGATGCCTCCTTGGCCGCGCTGTCTTTAGGCGCCTTGGGGGTGCCGATATGGCTGGTGGCCTCCGCCATGGCCGTGGGACATGCCGGCTTGGTGCTGCTGGGCAATTGGATTGGCTTGCGCAGCATCGGCCGCCTGACGGGCTGGTACATTTGGTTGCCCGGCGTACTGCTGCTGACACAGGCGGTGCGGTGTTGGGCGGGGTAGAGAAGATGTCCGGTGAGTGCGGCACAATGCCGAATAAAGGCTGTGCCACGGAATGGACCGCACGCCCAAGCCGCTGTTCGGTTTGGGACTTTTTGCATTGAAAGGAAGACCGGGTGATGGAGCGCCCCTCCTTTGCACAATCGACAGCCGTGCGCTGATGGTTTGTGCTGTCCGTTTTCTATGCGCTTGCGGACAGGATCAGTGCCTCCGACTTACAGGGCGAAATCATGTACATTTCTATTCATAAAAAATGAATGAAGATGCGCCCCGAAGGCTTCGAAAGGGCGATCGGAAAGCCCTTTCGAAGCCCGTGAGGGCGAAATCCCTGCTCAAACAGGGAGTGTTTCGTTCCCTGCGGAGAGCGACCAGGGCTTTGCGGTCGCCCTGGACATTCGCAGCGCCGCCCTCAAAAGGAAATGATTCCACCCTGGGGCAGTACCGAACGATTCGGGGGCTTGGTGCGGGTCTTTGCAAAATCGCGGGCGAGACTACAGAAAAAAGCTCGAATTACCTGACGATAGCCGACAGAATACTGCCTGTCGAGTCAGTGCCGGCCAAACCGGTCTCGCTAACGAAGCGCCCGACAACGGCCGCATCCAACCCTGTGGAGAGAATGATGCGGCAAGAGTATGTTGACAGGCATTGGGACATGGGATATAATAGCTCTCGAAGTTAACCTAAACTAATTATATTGATGATTTTAGGAGGGCAATCCATGTTTCAACTGTTCCGTAAGCTTGTATGCACTTCCCTGGCAATGATGCTCGCCATCGTATCTCTCGCCACTGTAGGTATGGCCGAAACGGCGGAGGCTCAATACCCCTTGGAAATCAAGCATGCCTTCGGCACGACCGTGCTCGAATCCAAGCCCGAGCGTGTGGTGACGATTGCCTTTGGCAATCAGGATGTTGCCTTGGCGCTGGGCGTGGTGCCGGTGGGCTTCTCCGCCGCCAATTATGGCGTACAGGACGAGAGCGGCCTGCTGCCTTGGACCGCGGAAAAGCTGAAGGAGCTTGGTTGTGAGACGTCGAACGTGTTTCAGGATACCGACGGTCTGGATTTTGAAGCCATTGCCGATTGTGACCCGGACGTCATCCTGGCCGTCTACTCAGGCATCACGGAGGAAGAATACAAGCTGCTCAGTGAAATCGCCCCGACGGTAGCCTATCCCGAGACGGCCTGGACAGTCAACTGGCGCGATTGGATTCGGTACACCTCGTTGGGTATGGGCATGGTGGCCGAGGGAGAGAAGCTGATCACGGACATGGAGACCCTGTTGGCGGAAAAGGTAGCCAAATATCCCGAGATAAAGGGCAAGAGCTTTGTGTGGGTAACCTTTCGGGAAAACAACCTTTCCAGCCTGCACGCCTACGCGCCCATCGATCCCCGTTGTTCTTTCCTGATCGATGATCTGGGCCTCGCGTATCCGGAAAAGGTGAATGCCCTGATCGAGGAAGGCAAGTATTCGCTTAGCATCAGCGCCGAAAATGCGGAACTGCTCTATGACGCGGACTTCTTGACAGGCTACAGCAGCGAATCCGGGTATGCGGCGGCGAAGGCTGACACGGTGCTGGGCAATATCCCGGCGCTCAAAAACGACGCCATTGTGAGCATTGAAAGTGGCACGCCCCTCTCTGCCGCGCTGACGCCGACACCGCTGTCGATCCTGTATTCCATCGACGAGTATCTCGCCAAGATTGCCGAAGCGGTTGCTCATATCAAATGAGTAAGAACGGCTTTATTGGGGAGAAGCGGGATACGCCGCTTCTCCCCAAACGTTTTGGAAGCGTACTGTCTGCCTTTCTTTTGTTATTGTTGTTATGCGTCATCGCGTCCTTGGCGCTGGGTTCCCGTATGTCATCCTTGCATGAACTGATGGACGGCCTCTTTCGTGCCGACATACAAACATACGGTGCAAACGTTGTGCGAAAGCGCATCTCGCGAACAGCGTTTTCCCTCTGCGCCGGTGCCGCGCTGGGTGTCTCCGGCTCGCTGATGCAGGCGGTCACCCGCAACCCCATCGCCGATCCTTCTATCCTGGGGGTGAATACGGGGGCCGCGCTTTTTGTGGTGTGCGGCATCGCTTTTTTTCATATTACGACGGCGATGGAGTACATCGGGATGGCGATGGTCGGCGCCATGATCACGGTGATATTTGTGTACAGCATCGGATCCATGGGCCGTGGGGGAGCCACACCCATCAAGCTGTTGTTGGCGGGGGCGGCGACGAGCGCGGCGCTATCCTCTGCGGTCAGCGCCATTCTATTGCCTCGTTCGTATGTGATGGATCAATACCGTTTCTGGCAAGTTGGCAGCGTGGGAATGGGGACATGGGGCAGTGTTGCGGCCTTTTGACCCTTCCTGGCGGTGTGGCTGCTCATTGCCGTGCTGTCCGCATCTGCGGTTAATTCGCTGGCCTTGGGGTATGATGCGGCCACCGGCCTGGGCGTCCGTACAGGCCTGTTGCGGCTCGTGGCCGCCTTGGGCGGGGTGCTGCTTTGCGCCACAACAACCGCATTGGCAGGCCCTATTGGCTTTATTGGGCTGCTGGCCCCGCATGTGATGCGCCTGTTGTTGGGCGCTGATTTGCGGTATACGATTCCGATGTCCGCGTTGTCGGGCGCGGTTTTTCTCACCATCGCCGATGTGATTGGCCGCTTGCTTACCTATTCCAGGAGAGCTTGAAGTGGGCATCGTCACGGCTTTCGTGGGTGCGCCCGTGCTGATCATGGCCGCGCGGCGGGCGAAAGTGTGAGCCGATGCAAAAAGACATCATGACGTACATTTTCACGGGTCGCCAAAGGCGCAGGCGGCGCGTTGTTGTCATTACAATGCTGTTGGGCACGTTGGCCATCGGGCTATGCTGTGCCATGCTGTTGCTGGGGAATACGCTTTATCCCGTCAAAACGGTGATCAGCGTGCTTTGTGGTGAGACAATCAAAGGGGCTACCTTTGCCGTCAAAACCATTCGATTGCCCCGAATGTGCGCCGGACTTTTCGCCGGGTTCGCCTTTGGCATCGCGGGGAGCGTTTTTCAAACCATGTTGCGTAATCCGCTGGCGAATCCCAATATCATGGGCATAACCTCCGGCTCCAGCGCCGGCGCGGTTTTTTGCATCGTGCTGCTGCACGCCGGTGCCACCACGGTCTACTTTGCTTCCATTGCGGCGGGGTTAGCCACAACGCTGGTGATGTTCCTGCTGGCAAAGGGCAGGCGATTTTCCGGCGGTCGCCTGATTCTGGTGGGGATCGGGGTACAGGCGATGCTGGCGGCCATCGTCAACTATATCCTGCTCATCGGATCAGAGCGGGATGTCCCCGCCGCTATGCGCTGGATGAGCGGCAGTCTGAACGCCGCGCGGTTGATAGAGCTGTATCCGCTGTTTGCCGGCACGGTGATCTTGACACCAATCGTGCTGGTTCTTTCGAAGCGCTTGTCGATGTTGGAACTGGGGGAGGAAGCCGCCGCGACCATGGGGGTGAACACATCGCAGACTCGGTCCGCGCTGATGATCAGCGCCGTTTTGCTGACATCTGTTGCCACCGCTGCCACAGGCCCGATTGCGTTCGTTTCTTTCTTGGCGGGGCCGATTGCGCGGCGACTGGTGGGCAACGGCAACACCAATCCGCTCCCCGCAGGGCTTTTTGGCGCGGTGCTGGTGCTGGCGGCTGACCTGATCGGACAGTTCGCTTTTGAGCTGCGCTTCCCCGTTGGCGTGATAACCGGTCTATTGGGTGCACCCTACTTAATCTTTTTACTCATCCGAATGAATCGAACGGGGGAATTGTGATGAAAGCGGCGCATGTGTTTCGAGCGGAAAGCCTGGTCTCCGGCTATGACGGGAAGGCGATCGTGAACGACGTGGAGCTTACGATTCCCCAGCGGAAGATCAGTATCATCATTGGGGCGAACGCCTGCGGCAAGTCCACCTTGCTCAAGACGCTCTCTAGGCTCATTCGCCCCATATCCGGCACAGTGACGCTGGACGGACAGGAGATTGGGGCTTATCCGGCAAAGAAGCTGGCTCGGATCGTAGGGCTTTTGCCCCAGTCGCCCATCGTGCCGGAGGGAATCGCGGTCAGCGATCTGGTGGGCAGGGGTCGATTTCCCCATCAAAGGATGCTGAAGGGCTGGACAAAAGCGGATTACGAGGCCGTGGCCGAGGCGATGGAAACCATGCACATCGCCGAACTGGCCAATCGCAGTATCTCGGAGCTTTCGGGCGGGCAAAGGCAGCGGGTTTGGATTGCTATGGCGCTGGCCCAGCAGACCGATATCTTGCTGCTGGACGAGCCGACTACGTTTCTGGATATCGCGTACCAGGTAGAAATCCTGGACATGTTGGCCGAGCTGAACCAAACAAAGGGCATCACCATTGTCATGGTGCTTCACGATATCAATCTTTCCGCGCGCTATGCCCATCACATGTTCGCGATGAAGGAGGGCAGCTTGATCGCCCAGGGAACGCCCGGTGAGGTGATCACGGCGAAGCATATCAAGGAGATCTTTGATCTGGATAGCGTGGTTGTCGAGGATCCGGTAAGCCGCTCGCCGCTGATGGTGCCCATAGGGCGGCATGCTGCTGCCTCCGGGGACGGAAAACCACTCGTATGAACCCACGCCGAGCCAATGTGCAGTTGCCCTAGAACCGTAGCAAGACAATCTCCACTGTTTGCGCGCTATATAATATATCACGGCCAACGCATGAATTAAGGAAAAAAGGCAAGCGGCGGCAATTATTACAAAAATATTACCAAAAGGATTTATGAAGATAGGAACCGAAAGAGAGGAGGAGAAGAAAAAAAGAAGGTGCAAATATGCTACGGGACCAATTTACAAGA
>JAVBUS010000210.1:0-6413 GCA_031555125.1 Eubacteriales bacterium
CCACCTGGCGTGAGCCGGTCAGCAAGATTGCGCCAAACATCGTTTCCGCTTTTTGAATGGCTTCTGCTATATGGCGCTTAATAAACATATTCGATACCTCTCGGCTGATTTAATATTCAATATTATTATAGCCGAATTTAGGAAGGTTATCAAGTGTGCGAGCAAACGGTTCAGGGCAAACTGTACCAGACGCTTAAGAAAAGAAAAGCATGCATAGCAAAAGGATGGCTTGCTTTTTCATCGTGTCGCCTCCTCGCTGATTCTCTGACTATTAGCATAGCATATAAAAAACAATCCAAACCCATCACCGACAGCTACAAACTGTCTGAATTGGTTCGGATTATATGGGTATGGCCGTAAGGACAGGCTGCACTAAAATCCATACCCACCAATATAAGGTAAATATCGAAATATATGGACGGCTTATACTTTTATATTCTCTTTATTGCAGGCTTTGGGAGGTTACAAATGATTTTTTGTCTATGCTGTGCGGCATGGGTATTTGAATTGTGTGGAATATATCGACAGCGGCGTCAGCACCACGCTACCACTCCGCATCCTGCGCTAATCGATCCATAACAAACACAAGCATATCTACATCCATCACGCGTTGGCCCTCTTCAGGCTCAATCCAAGGAAGCGTCAAGCCAGACCGTTCCCATTCGTCTGGGTAACCTGCCAGCGCAGTAGCCACGTCCGGTGCCATCACTAGGTGCGGCACCAACGCGGCGTAGGTGTCCAGCTCCGCCTGCGCGATCTTCACCAGCTCACCGTCCCGGTTTAGCATCGTCACCTCCGGTGTATCCTCGCCGGTCGCGCCGCCAGTGATCTCATAGAGATGGTTTTGCGCGTAGCGTGCCATATACTCCACCAAAAAGGTCATATAGTCTTTCGCCACGTCCGGCGACTGCGCGTTGACCGGTATAACACATGCGGTGAACATTGCGTCGTAGTGAGGGTCCTCTTCATAGAGGCGCGGCGGTAGCATTCGGTAGTGATTTTCACCAAACTCAGATTCATCGGGCGCTTGTAGGCCGCCATAATACAGGCTGTATACCCAGGAGCCCCGTAGCAGCACTTCCCACCCGGTGTTTCCCGGATCAGGCAGCGCGGCAATATCCGCCAGCAGCGCCCGATAAGCCGGGGTATCAAAGCGGATCGGCTCCTCAGCCGCTGTGCGCTCCGCTCCGTATTGCTGCGTAAGGATTTGCCACAGCGTGGTACGGGTGTCTCCGTACGCATCGCAATCGTCCAGCAGGGAGGGCCCTGCACCGTCCGGGAACCGTTTTGGCCAGTCCGCCATCAGCGCCAGCAGCGCATCGACGGTGTCCGGCGGCGCCATATTCATATCCGCCCATCCAGGTCGGTCATAGCTCCAAAGTTGGTAGGATACACTGGTCGCCAAGCCCATGGGCCGGCCGGCAGGAGACAGGATTCGTCGGACTTGCGGCATGTAACGATCGGAGAGTGCAACTAACGACGGCACATCGGACAGCTCACTGGCTAGCCCATTATCGATGAGCAGTTGTACGCTGCCACGGCTGTTGACCCACACCACGTCACTGAGCTGCTCACTAAACAGGTAGTTCCGTACATCCACCTCTTCCCACTCGCTCTCAGGGAGGCTGCACCGCAACTCGACATCCGGGCGGGTTAGCAGGAAGGGCAGATCGGATTCTTGAAAAAATCGATTCCCCAGCCGCAGCGTTTGCACGGCAGGTCCGGCAGTGCGCATGGGCAGAATAAGCAGCGCGCCTCGATCCAGAAACTGGGCTTGACGCTCGCTACAGTCAATGGCTAGCGCAACGCAGAGTCGATCGCCGGGCAACGGCAATAGCGCCATCACACGATGCTTGCGGTAGGTGCCCACGCCGACCGCATGCCCATCCATAGCTTCCTCGGACACCGGCACCGCGAGCAGCAGCGTCGGCTCCGCTGCTGCCTCCATGGGACGCATATAGAGGTTGCCATCATGCAGAAAGATCAGCCGATCTCCATGCGCGTCATAGACAAAGGATGCGCTGGTTCTGGTGGGTGCGTCGACCTCTGTCAGCCACCTCTCCAACGTCCCAGTAAGACAATCATAGACATACACCGCCCCATCCCGGTAGGCCAACAGCGCATCCTCTCGGTAGGTGACAATGGCTTCAATGCCGATATCGCGCACGACCGTCGGTACCTCGCTGCCAGGATTGAAGCAGAGCAATGCCATTTTGCCCTCCGGAGCGATCTGAGGCACCAGCAAACAGAGGGTATCTCCGGCCATCGCCAGTTGCTGAACGTCTTCAAGCATCAAGCCATCCAGTGCCGCACCGGTAGGCATCATACCGACTGAAACCCATGCGGCCTCCTGCCATTGAAACAACTCACCCTGATTAATTGCCACCAGTCGGTCCGGTAGCGCGGAAATTATCGGTAGCCCCTGTATCTCCTCCCGTTTTGACAGCGCCTTGCCACCTTTGGGCACAAGCCCTATCGGATCGCTGTCAAAAGACATCCGCGTCTCACCGGCATCCAGCGGCCATGTGTTCAGGAAGCTAATTTCGTGCCAGCCGGAATGCTTCGGCCAGCCGCACCGACTGCTTTGCCACGTCACACACCGCACGGCCTGCCCGTCAAACCACAGCAATTGTTCTCCCCAAGGCAGTTGGGAAACGATCGTCCGCTCCTCGTCGATTCGCAGCACCTCGATCCGGGTCTCCTCGCTATCGCCCAGAGTGTCCTCCGCCCGTGATCCCGGCGCGACTACACTTTGCGCAACAAATGCTATCAGCAAAAAGACCACCATCTGGCGCAGTTTCCGGCAACCCCACTGCATACACTTCCTCCTTTATCATGCACCCATGCCAATCAAACGAAGTTTGTTGGTGTATTCTTCCACATGCGAAGCAAGCGAGGGTGAGTTAGCGAAAAGCCGTCGTGGAGCAGCAACTGGTCGAGCAGTTTGACCTAAAAGCTTGAAAAATCCTATAGACAGCATTGCGAAGTGAGTGTTCTTATAGTATCTGCCTATCAGATACAGCAGCAATAGCGAGGAAATCGAAGGAAACAGGAGAAAAAGAAATCGGAGTCGTCAAGCCTGACAACTCCGATAGTGGTAGCGGCGGTCGGATTCGAACCAACGACACTCCGGGTATGAACCGAATGCTCTAGCCAACTGAGCTACGCCGCCATGAAAACGAAATGACCTTGGGTGCACGTACTGCATAATGCTGTTCGCGACTGCATTTCTCATTCCGCAGGACGGAGTATATCATATCTGGGAGCTTATGTCCATAGGTTTTTTGATAAGCGCAGGGGTAAAAACACTGACATTTTCATTCGCGGAAAATGCATGAAGTTGTCCGGCGAAGGATTCCCAAGGGCTCCGGTCACCCTCTGGTCACCTCCGGATTGACGTCCGATTTTCTGCTTCAAATGCATTGGCCGTGCACGCGGCACCTCCACGTTGCATCCGGCACGGGTTTATTGGTATAATATCATGGTCGTGTATTCCATTACAACCCAGCGGCATTCGCTGCAGGAGGTACCCATGTCCATATACGGCCAGTTTTCCGATTCCTATGCCCCGATTATGGACGGCGTGGGCGTCATGGTGCAGAACTATGCTTCCCTGCTGAATCAGTTGGGACACCGTACCCTGGTGGTGGCGCCGGAGGTGCCGGAGTACATCGAGACCGATCCCTTCGAGATCATTCGCATGCACTCCTTTGCCCTGCCGCAACGCAAGCCCTACCGGGTGCAAATGCCGGGCTTTTCGCCAACCAATCGCAAGCGGCTCAACCGCGTGCCCTTTGATCTGGTACACACCCACTCCCCTTTTGTGGCGGGCGCGGAGGCGCTGCGCATCGCGCGCAAGCACAACATTCCGCTAGTGGCCACCTTCCACAGCAAGTATCGGGACGATTTTGCCCAGGCGCTGCATAACGACTGGCTGGCTGATTCCCTGACCACAGCGGTCATGCACTACTTTCACAAGGTTGACGTGGTGTGGACCGTCAACGCATCCACTCTGCGCACCATGCAGGAATACGGTTTTCAAGGCCGGGTGGACGTGATCCCCAACGGCTGCGACTTGGTGCGCCATGTCTGCGACCCCAACGAGGCGGCCGCCCATGTGCAAGCCCTCTGCGGCGTGGCTGCGGGCACGCCCTTGCTGTTGTTTGTGGGGCAGATGACGGCGGTGAAGAATACGTCTTTGGTGGTTTCCGCTGCCGCGGAGGTGATTCGCAGTGGCAGTCCATGCCATCTGGTGATGATCGGCGAGGGCGGTCACCAGCAGGCCCTGCAGGATTTGGCGCAGCAGTTGGGCGTGACGGATCGGGTGCACTTTTTGGGCGTGGTGCGGGATCGGGATATCTTGGCCAAATTCTATCGCCGTGCCGATCTGTTCGTGTTCCCTTCCATGTACGACAATGCGCCCCTGGTGGTGCGAGAGGCGTCGGCCATGGCTTGCCCCTCCCTGCTGCTGCGGGGCAGCAACGCCGCCGAAGGTGTGACCCATGGCGATAACGGCTTCTTGGCCGACAGCGAGGATCTGCGTTCCTTCTCCACGCAACTGCGGCAACTGTTAACAGTGCCGGAGCAACTCCGGGCCGCTGGGCAACGCGCCCAGGCCACGCTGGCCTTTTCCTGGCAAAGCGTGGTACAGGACGTGGCAGATCGCTACGCGGAAATCCAGCGCGAATACCAAAGGCGACCGGAGCGCAAACGGCGTTCATCGACCTGATCCACGCGCACACCACGGTCACCGCACGCCCTTGCGGTTGGCCGTTCTTTTTGCATTGCGGTCACATTCCTGCCTTATTTTACCGATACAATACAGCCGATTGAAACATGAGGGGGGCCCTGTATGAGCGAATCCATGTCCAACGTGCCCCAGGAAACCACACAACCCGCATTGCTGTCGCAAGGTCTGCAAAACACCAAGCGCACCTCCGCCCAGCGTCGTCGCCGTCGTCGTCGCCTGATCAAGAGTATCGCCTGGGTCCTCGTGCTGGCCGCGCTGGGCGTGGGCGGGTGGTGGTACTACACCAACGTACTCAACCCAGTACAGGTGGCGGAAGGCCCGCAGTATCAGCAGGCCATCGCCCGGCAGGAAGCCTTGGATGTGCATGTCTATGGTTCCGGCACCATCAGCGCCGCCAACCAGCCGGTGGTCTATACGC
The DNA here is from genome assembly GCA_031555125.1 of Eubacteriales bacterium. Taxonomy (GTDB): domain Bacteria; phylum Bacillota; class Clostridia; order Christensenellales; family Aristaeellaceae; genus WQXF01. The sequence goes on from JAVBUS010000210.1 coordinate 5,169, forward strand.
AGACCGATGGGAAGCTCACCGGCCTGCGGGTCAGCGTGGGCGATGCGGTGACCGCAGGGCAGGTCTTGGCTGTGCTGGAAAACGACGCGCTGGATGCGCAGATCGCCACCTATGAGTACGACCTGTGGCAGTCCGACAGCACCATCACCTCTACCTCCGTGGGCGAAGATATCACGGCGATTCGCTCGCCTTCCGCCGGACGGGTGATGGAGATTTCTGCTCAGGTGGGCGACGATGCGTTGGCAGTGTATCGCCGTTTGGGCAGTGTGGCAATGCTGTCTACCGATGGACGCATGAAGGTGGAGTTCAGTGTCAACGAGGGCGTAACACTGGCCTATGGGGATGCGGTGACGGTGACCGGCGACGGCATTCAAGCCGAGGGCCATGTCAGCGACCTGTTTATGCAGGGCACCCGTGCCACAGTGACCATCCTGAATGATGCGCTGCCGCTGCACGCGACCGTCACCCTACGCACTACCGCAGGCGAGGAAGCTGGCCAGGGCACCCTGGAGATCAACAAGCCCATGGCGGTGTCCGCCTTTGGCGGCACCATCAAGGCGGTGCGGGTCAAGGTGGGCCAAAGCGTGGAACGCAAGGATTCGCTGTTCGCGCTAGAGGACTCTCCCATTTCCCTGACACTGGAGAACCTTCGTATCCAACGGGAAACTTCCGCCAAATCCCTGGCTGATGCCCGCGCCCAGCGCGAGAATTTGATCATTCGGGCTCCGGTGGATGGCGTCATCGCCTCGGTGGATACCACGGAGGGTTCCGACATTACCAGCGGCACCGCCATCTGTAGCATATTGCAGGGCGAGGAGATGGTGTTGACCATCGGCGTGGACGAACTGGATGTGGTGCACGTAGCCGAGGGGCAACCGGTGACCATCTCCGTGGACGCGCTGCCAAACCTGGCCCTGGAGGGCACGGTGCAAAAGATCGCGCCGGTGGGCACCAGCAGCAGCGGCGTGGCTTCCTATGATGTGAAGCTACACTTTGACTCCACCGGCACGGGCGTGCGACCCGGGATGAACGCCAGCGGCCAGATCCGGGTGGCCCATGCGGACGATGCGCTGACCAGTCCCACCGAGGCCCTGTTGACCATGAACAACCAGTCCTTTGTGCGGGTGGCCGACGGCGGTGCCGGCATGATGATGGGCGCTCCCACCTTTGCAGAGGGACAAGGCAACGTCCAGTGGCAGGGGAATGCAGGCGCACAAGGCGCCGCCAACGCCGACCAGGGTGAAG
>JAVBUS010000041.1:0-4140 GCA_031555125.1 Eubacteriales bacterium
CCCACGGCGGCCATAGCTTTGGCGGCTTCTTCGCCACCGCGCCAGGCGATGAACTCCCAGGCCAGATCCTTCTGCTTGGAGGCCGCGTTCAGCGCGCAACCCGTGGGCGAACCGAAGGAGGAACCGGCGGCCACGCCCTCCGCATGGGGAACGGACACGATGCCGAACTTTTCAATCTTGGCCACATTGGCGGCATCGGGCTTATCCTTGGCGGCGATGTCCTGGATCAGGGTGGAGATGAACCAGGAGCCCATGGGCAACATGGCGATGTTGCCCTCGTCAAATCCGCCGCGATAGTGCAGACTGGCGGCCTTCACGTCCGGGTAGGCCATGCAGACGCCCTCATCTTCCAGGTTCTGAATCATTTCGTAATAGGGCTTCAGGGCTTCGTACTTGCCATCGGCCAGGGTGTAGGTGCCGTCGCACACGGCCCAGTTGACCGCGGCAGACAACCACGTGTGGTAATGGGTGCCCCACACCTTGTCGACGCCCTCGGTGCCGGAGGTCATCTTCTTGGCCAACTCTGCATACTGGGCCCAGGTCATGTCGTTGGTGGGATAGTCCACACCGGCCTTGTCGAACAGATCCTTGTTGTAGTACAGCACCCAGAAGTCGCTACGGAAGGGCATTGCGTACAGCTTGCCATCCGCGCCCACATAGCACTTTTCCATGCCCAGGTAGTTGGCGGTGTTGTAGCTATCCTTGGCGATGTAATCATCCAGCGCCTCAATATAGCCCTGGGCGCTCCAGGTCTCCATGTTGGACAGTTCTTTGATGTCCACCACGTCCACATCATCGCCGCCCGCCAACATAGCGCCGACCTTGATGTGATAGTCTTGGGAGGCAACGTCCACCCATTGCAGATCCACGCCGGGATGGCTGGCTTCATAGGCTTCCTCGGTAGCGGTCAGATCCGCGGTGGTGGTGGCATCCCACGTGGCCACGCGCAGCACCTTGTCCTCCGCAACGGCGAAGTTGGCGCACAGCGCGGTCAGCATGGCTACACACAGGAGCAGGGCAAACAGTTTTTTCATCCTCGGGTCCTCCTTTAATGCGGACGGGTTCACGGCAAGCAGACCACAAAAACAACCAATCTATTGCCGTGTGCAAAAGAGGCTGTTTCGCATCAAATCGCCGTTTGATCCGTCATCTTGATTTTATTATACACTGCGTGAATGGGATGTCAACTGGTTCCCCTGCACTTTTCCGCCTCATCGTTTCTGCAGTCCTCTATCACAACACCCGCACCTTAGACGGCTGCATCCCAAACCGCCGCTTGAACGCCCGGCTAAAATAAAACGCGTTGGTAAACCCCACCGTGGCCGCTACCTCATGCACCGGCAACCCTGTGCGGCGCAACAGTGCCAGGGCGGTGTCCAGGGCATCGTGCAGCATATACTCCTTGGGGCTTTTGCCGGTGTAGCGATGTACCAACAGGCGAAAACTGCGCTCGCACATGCAGGCGCGCCGCGCGAGCTCCGCCACGCTGAGCCGTTCCCGCACGCCCTGCGCCAATAGCAAAATCAGTTCCTCTTGCCCCATCTGCCGCTCCCGCTTGTCGGTGGTGGCCAGCCAATCGCACAAACGATATTGAAACATCGCTTGCGGGAGCGCGGACAGCCAGCCCCTTTCCGCCTTCAGGGTCTCGAAGCAGCGTGCCATCTCCCCCTCTTCCCCAGGGGCCAAAGGCAGCTCCAGCAGCGTCCCTAAGGGCAGCGTCTCCACTTGGGGAGCGCTGAACTCAAACCAGTAAAAATGCCATCGATCATACCGGACACGGTAAGCATGGATCTGTGCCTTGGCAAGGAGGAGCAGCGTGCCCTTGGACACCGTCAGCAGGCGCCCCCCCTCCAGCTGTACTTCCCCCACGCCGTCCAGGGTGCGCAGCGCCACCAGGTCCGCCCCTTGCTCCATCATGGGCTGGGTCACGCGATAGGTGGCGTCGCCCTCCACATGCCACACCGTGTGCAGCGTCACCGGGGGCATGAACCCCAGCTGCTGGCTGGCGGCCATCTCGTTCTTCACCCGCATCCCTCCATGGGCCCAGTGTAGCATGATTATGCCGAAAAGTATAGGTTGCTTTCCGAAAAAGCGATTGGCAAACGGCCCCTGTTCTTTCTATACTATGGACAAACAGGACGCGAAAGACAGGGAGGCTCCTTATGAACAATGGCATCAAAAGTCTGCTCCCCCGCGAGGAGATGTGCGAGGGCGCACAGCGGTACTGGGATTTTTATAACATGAAGCCCGGCGCAGGGTTCTTTCAAAAAGAGTTTAGCTTCTACTCCTTGGATGCCTGGCATGAGCGGGACGGCTTGGACCGCAACGCCAATCTGCCGCAACTTTTTGGCTTTGATCCCCAGGGGCGGGTGGAGCTGTTCGGCCTGGGCTGGTGCGAGGCCGGCTTTGAGCCGGAGTTTGAGACCAAGGTGCTGGAAGACCGCGGAGAGTACGAGCTGGTGCAGGACTTTGCGGGCCGCCATGTACTGTACTTTAAGGGACGGCGGGACGGTTTCATGCCGGAATATGTGGATCACCCGGTGAAAGATCAAAAGACATGGGAAGACCACTGCCTGTGGCGCATGAACCCCGGTACCGCCGAGCGGGACGAGAAGATGAAAGTCTATCTGGCCGAAGCCATCGAAAAGGCCAACCAGGGCATGTTCGTGGGACAGTCCGTGGTGGGCGGGTATATGTATCTGCGCTCCCTGATCGGCCCGGAAGCCCTCCTGTACATGTTCTATGACAACCCGGAGCTGATTCACGCCTGCATGCAACGGTGGCTGGAGTTGGCCGACGCGGTGATCACCAAGCACCAGTTGGTCCTGAACATCGACGAACTGTTTATCGCCGAGGATATCTGCTACAACCACGGGCCGCTGATCTCTCCGGACATGATCCGGGAGTTCCTGTTCCCTTATTACCAACAGCTGTACGCCAACATCAAAAAGCGCCAGTTGGACAAGACCCGGCCCGTGCACTTCCAGGTGGACACCGATGGCATGTGCGAACCGGTGATTGACCTGTACCGTGAATTGGGCATGGACCATATGAGCCCCTTTGAGGTGGCCTCCGGCTGTGATGTGCTCCGTACCGCGGAAAAGTACCCGGACCTGCGGATCTCCGGCGGCATCGACAAGCGCATCCTGGCCAGCACCACCGACGCCATCGACCGGATGATGGACCGCATCTACCCTGCCATGAAGGCCCGGGGCGGCTATATCCCCACCTGTGACCACGGGGTGCCCGCCGAGGTGCCGCTATCCAACTATCTGCACTTTAGAAAGCGCTGCTTGGAGTTCCGGTAAGGAACAGCGCGTGTTCCCTTGGGCAAGCATCCTTTGAACATGCCATGATTGTCTTGACTTCCCTTTAAGCAATCTGTAAGATAAGTCCATCAGATATCAAAGGATTGGACATCATGCGAACGAAGCTTGCTGACCGGCATTTGCCCAACTATTCTATTGGCGAAGAGCGTTTTCATATGATCTCCCACATCGTGGGGGCAGCGCTGGGGATCGTGGCCCTGGTATGCTGCGTGGTGGTCTCTGCACTGCACAGCAATACGTACGGGGTGGTATCCTCGGTGATCTATGGATGCAGCATGATCCTGCTCTACACCACCTCCAGCGTTTATCACGGCCTTCCAAAAAATCTGGCCAAAAAGGTGTTCCAAGCCCTGGACCATTGCGCCATTTATTTGCTGATCGCGGGCACGTATTCCCCGGTGACCCTCAGCGCCTTCCGGCGGGTGGACGTGACTGCGGCATGGATCATCTTTGGCATCGTGTGGGCCTTGGCTGCCCTGGCCATCACGTTGACCGCCATTGATGTCAAGCAGTATCGGGTCTTTTCCATGATCTGCTACATCGGGATGGGCTGGGGTTGTATCGCGGTGTATCCGCTGGCCATCGCGGCCTTAGGCGTCCATGGATTCATCTTGCTGCTGACAGGCGGCATATGCTATACGGTGGGCGCCATCCTGTATGCCGTGGGCAAGCGCAAAAAGTACTTCCATGGCGTGTTCCATGTGTGCTGCTTCCTCGGCAGTCTGATCCACTTTCTATGCATTGTTCTGTATGCACTATAGGCGTAACAAAAAAAGGTGTGGGCTGCCGTATGGCGGCTCCAGGGCATCGA
>JAVBUS010000077.1:0-4297 GCA_031555125.1 Eubacteriales bacterium
GCGATGATGCCGCCGCTGGCATCCAGGGCAATATCCCGGGGCTGCACACCTACCCGGGTCAATACTTGGGGGATGCCTGTGTCCATGTCCAGTTTGATGACGCTATCGGCATCTCCGGCCAGGGCGTAGAGGGTTTGGCCGTCCAGGCCGGCGATGAGGGTGCGCACGCCGGGGCCTGCGGGGATCTTGCGCAGGATCTCCAGGGTGTCCGCTTCCATTTCCCAAATGTCGCCGTCTTCCTGTTCGGCGCAAAGGATCTTGCCCCGCCAGGTGTTGAGGGCCCCGGGCTTGGGGATATCGCATTGGGTCAGGACCGATCGGGTGCCCATATCCCAGGCGCGGAGTACCTCTTCGGATGTGTCGGCGACATAGAGCCGCATGGTACCACTCCTTCCCGTCGCAGGACGCGACGCGGTCACAGGTTCCTGGTGCATCCTATGTGAGAGGGGGTGACGGGGTGCGGTGACGGCGGGTGCTGTTGGGGCGCTTTTCCGGCGCGTCAGCCAGGCGATGGGCAGGGGAACTGTTCAGGTTGTAGCACAAAACACGGCGTAGGTGAACCGGAGGCGTTAAGAAAACCTCATGCTTTGTTCCCATAGGCACCTAGATGCTGTGCCTTTTGGAATATGCAAACATACATGCTGTATATTCTGCGGTTTTATCTGGTGGTTGAGGGAGAAACACAAGCGGAATACGCAAAAATGGAGAAAAATGCACCTTGTGCGCAGCGAACTTCCGTGCTATACTAAACGAGAACAAAAGTTCTTGCAATGACGAATCGGAGGGGGCAACGGTATGCAACGTACCATCTTGCACGTAGACGCCAACTGCTTCTATGCCTCCTGCGAAATGCGGGAACATCCGGAGCTTCGCAACGTGCCCATGATCGTGGGCGGGGACGAATCGGCCCGCCACGGTATCGTGTTGGCCAAGAACGACTTGGCGAAGAAGTACGGCATCGTGACGGCGGAAACCCTGTGGCAGGCGCGAAAAAAGTGCCCCAAGCTGGTGTGCGTGCCGCCCCGGATGCGGGTATATGAAGAAGCCAGCAACGCCATGCGCACCATGTTCTATACGTACACCGACTGTGTGGAGCCATTTGGCCTGGACGAGGCCTGGCTGGACATCACCCACAGCCCACGCAACGACGGCTTTACCATCGCGGAGGAGATCCGCCGCCGGATCTGGCGGGAGATCGGCATCACGGTGTCCGTGGGGGTGTCCTTTAGCAAGGTGTTCGCCAAACTGGGATCGGACATGAAAAAACCGGACGCCACCACCGTGATCATGCCGGAGGATGTGCCCGTCAAGGTCTGGCCCCTGCCGGCCCGGGAGATGCTGTACGTGGGACCGGCCACTCAAAAACGATTGAACCAGTTGGGCCTGTACACCATCGGTGACATTGCCACCATGCCCAAGGATGTCATGCACACCTTGCTGGGCAAGAACGGGGAAATGCTCCACGGATTCGCCAACGGACAAGACAACGGGCTGGTGTTGGGGTTTGGCCATAGCAGCTCGGTGCAAAGCGTGGGCAACAGTACCACCACGCCCAGGGACCTGACCTGCAACCTGGATGCCAAGCTGACGCTGTACACCCTGGCAGAGAGCGTGGGGGCCCGGTTGAGGGAGCAGGGGCTGGAGGGACACACCCTGTCTATCGGGGTGAGAGACAACGGCCTGGATCACTTTGAGCGCCAGGTACGAATGCCTCGGTCCACACAATTGACCACGGAGATCGCCGAGACGGCGTACACCTTGTTCTGCCGCAGCTATTGCTGGGAAACCCACAAGCCCATCCGTTCCCTGGGTATCGCTATGTCGGGGCTTGCTCCGGTGGGTGCGGCGCGGCAACTGTCATTGTTTGAAGAGGATCAGCGGCACGAGCGGCTGACCACCATCGAAAAGGCGCTGGACGGGATCCGGCAAAAGCACGGGTACTTTGCGGTGCAGCGGGCGCTGATGCTGGCGGACCGCAGCTTGACGGGACTGGACGTGAAAGGGGAGCGTGTGGATGCGAAGGTTGGGTTTCAAGGGTAGAAAGCTGGCAGTGCCCAGGCCGGCGCGGCCATGGCGCAAGCGGCGCGGCGCGCCGACCCGGGCGGTGCTGGCCCGATTCTGGGGGTTTAAAGGGATTGGATAAACCAATCCGCGCAAAACGGACCGCTTCACAGCACGTGAAACGGTCCGTTTTCGCATGAATGGCTTGTGATGCTAACCCTTGTTGATTTCGCGCAATAGCCCGCGAGGGATTTTATCGCTGGCTAGGAGTCCGGAGGAGGCGTAGCCGGCAGCTACGCCAACTGAGGCGCGACAACGCCTGACGGCAAAAGACTTGCGAGATATGCGTGAAATCAAATGAGGGGTAGTGGTATGCGTTTATGCCGCAGAATCCTCTACCTGGGATGGATTCCTGCGCCCATACAGAGCGCCCGCCGCGGTTACCGCGGCGCAGATGCCAACAAAGATCCAGAACTTTGGGTTTTGCAGGCCGCCCCAGACGATAAAGGCTGACCCCAGCGTAGCCAGGGCAGGGAACACCACACCGGCCCAGACACTGCGGATCACGCCCTTGCGCCAGAAGAGGAATACACGGGCATATAATACAACATAGAGGAAGTATGTCACCACAATGCTAATCTCCGAGATGTCGCCGTTGCCCAGGGTTCCGTTTACCGTGACGATGTAGTGGATCACCCACCATGCAGCACAGATGACGATGGCCAACAGTCCTGCAAATTTTGGGGTGCCGGTGCTCTTGTCTACCCGGGTCAGCAGCTTCTGTCCGGGCAGCATGCCCCGCAGCGCAAGGGAGTAAGGCAGGCGAATAAAGCCCAGCACAATACCGTTGACGGTGCCCATGACACTGATGACCACGAACACTTGCACCGCCTTCGCGGCGAAGCCGCCAATCATGGTCTCCGCCAAATAGGCCACGCTACCGTCACCCAGTTCCAACACCCTTTGGGGGCCCACATAGGCGCTGACGCCCACAAAGTACAGCAGGTACCCGGCCAGTACGAACAGGGGGGCCAGCACAAGGGCCCGGGGCAGGTTGCGCTTGGCATCCTTGACCTCGTGGGCGATGGAGGTGGCGATGATCCACCCATCAAAGGAGAAGGCGATAGGGCCGATGGCCGTGACCCAGCCCAGGCCCGTTCCGCTATCCGTTACCGGGGAAAAGGCCTGGCCAGGCTTGCCCAGCACAAAGCCTAGCACACCGATGATCAGCAGCGGCACGATCTTAATGAGGGTGGCGGCATTTTGGAACATGCCGCCCAGTTTCGCGGAAAGGATGTTGCCCGCAAAACACAGGGCAAACCAACTGATGCCGATGGCAAAATGGTTGAATACGCTCATCTCCAGGTCAAACAGGATGCAGGTGTAGACGCCCACCACCCAGGAGATCAGCACGGCGAGGGAAGGATAATACACAAAGATTTGGAACCAACCAAAGGCGCTGCCGAATCGCGGGTGGACGAACTCCTCGCCATAGGCGATGGCGCCGCCGGGTTTGTCGGTCATGGCGGCCAGGCGGCTAATGGTCAGGCTGCCGAAGATAATGCTCAGCGCCGCGATGCAGAACACCACCACCCCCAGCGCTACGTTGCCGCCAGTGGCTACCAGGATGTTGTCGGTTTTAAAGAAGATGCCGCTGCCGATGACGATGCCTACCACCATGGCCGAGGCGGTGCCCAAGCCGTATTGGCGCTTTGGGGTACCGGAGGATGGGTCCATAACACAACCTGCCTCTCGTTTCGTTTGCCTTATTGTATCAGAAAAAAGGAAAAATACCAGAGCCGTGATAATGACCGGCGCTTGTGAAGGGCAACACCGCGCAAATCGAGCAGTCGTCCACAGGGATCTTTTCGTGTTGCGCTATGATGCGCTTCCGGTCGCCGTAGCGCTGCCACGGCTTCCTACAGACTCCTCGAGCGGCGCGAAAATCTCTCGCCTGGCGGCTCCATCCGCTCGTGGCGTGGCTGCTTCCCGGCTTGCCGGGGCACCAGGCTTTGCAGGAAAAATGCTGATCCTGTCGAATACTACTAATTTTAGGCAATGCTATGGATATTCATATGGCTGTTCATGGATTGCATATTATGGAAATCGGAGAGAAAGCATGCATTTTACTTATATTCCAACCGGCGTGTGCTCGCGGCAAATCGACCTGGAGATGGAAAACGGTGTCATCTTGGATTGCGCTTTTACAAAGGGATGCCAGGGTAACGGCGCGGGGATCGCCAAACTTGTCATCAATCGCCCTGCCCGTGATGTCATCCCGCTGATCCAGGACGTA
>JAVBUS010000079.1:0-6161 GCA_031555125.1 Eubacteriales bacterium
TGGCGGCCGTGTACGCCCAATAAACCAACCGTAATGCACGGTGGCGGGGAGTCTTGCGCGATGTGAGGCTCCCCTCCATCATGATTGAGGTAAAACGATGAAAAGAGAAGTGACAAACCTTCGGTTAGACTGGAAGTTCCACTTGGGCGAGGTGGTCGAGGGTGGATACAAAGGTTTGGATGATACGGGCTGGCAGACTGTGACACTGCCGCATGACTGGTCGGTAGAGCATCCCTTTGACAAGGCACACTCCAGTGGCACCGGTTACTTGGCTGGCGGCATCGGTTGGTATCGCAGAGCGTTTACACTGCCTGCGGATTTGGGTCAGCGGCGTGTGCTGGTGACATTTGACGGGGTATATAAGCATGCGCGCGTGTACTGCAACTCCAATTACCTGGGCATGCGCGCCTTTGGATACAGCAGCTTTACCTACGATATCACGCCCTTTGTGTCGGCGGGGCATAATGTGCTGGCGGTGCGTGCCGAGCATACGGATCTGGCCGACTCCCGCTGGTTCACCGGCAACGGTATCTACCGCGATGTGCGCTTAAATGTGGTGAACCCCCTGCACTTTGTGGAGCATGGGGTATTTGTGTCCACTGTCGCCGCCGAAGGGGCTAGTGCGACCCTGCGGTTGCAATGGGCGCTTTCCCGGGCGGGGAAGGCAGCTTTTTCACTGGTGGATGCCCAGGACCGCGAGGTGGCAAGAACCGACGCCCAAGGGGAAGCGGGGGAGACGTGCCTCACTGTCCCCAGGCCCTCCCTGTGGTCCCCGGAGCACCCGACCCTCTACACCCTGCGCTGCACCGCCGACGACGGGGCGGATGTACAGGACCAGGTGGAGATACCGGTGGGCATTCGCACCTTTTCCTTTGATGTGAACCAAGGCTTTGTGTGCAATGGGGTCCCGTACAAGCTCAAGGGCGTGTGCATCCATCACGATGCGGGTGCGCTGGGCTCGGCGGTACCCAAGAACGTGTGGGAGCGCCGCCTGCGCAAATTACAGCAAGCGGGTTGTAACGCCATCCGCACCAGCCATAACCCGCCTGATCCCCACCTGCTGGATCTGTGCGATGAGATGGGCTTTTTCGTCATGGACGAAGCCTTCGACGAGTGGGAGGGCTGCAAAAACAAGTGGTGGCAGGGACACAACGTGTACCCGCCTAAGCGTTACGGCTATGCCGACGACTTTCCTATGTGGCATGAGCAGGATCTGGCGGACATGGTGCGGCGGGATCGAAACCATCCTTCCATCATTCTCTGGAGCATCGGCAACGAGATCGATTACCCCAACGATCCCTATGTACATCCCACCTTTGAGTCCATGACCGGCAATAACGACGCCAACAAACCGGCGGCAGAGCGGCAATATGATGCCAACAAGCCCAATGCCCAGCGTTTGGCCACGGTGGCCCAGCACCTGGTGGAGATCACCAAGCGGCACGATACAACCCGCCCGGTGACCAGCGCGTTGGCTTTCCCGGAGCTGTCCAACCTGACGGGGTATGCCCAGGCTCTGGACGTGGTGGGCTACAACTATAAGGAGCACCTTTACGCAGAGGATCACGCCAAGTACCCCAACCACGTGATCTATGGCAGCGAGAACGGCACCCACGCCGATGCCTGGCTGGCCGTCAAGCACAACGATTACATCTGCGGCCAGTTCCTGTGGACCGGCTTGGACTTTTTAGGAGAGGCCCATGGTTGGCCCATCCGCATGTCCGCCGCGGGCATTCTCAATGCCGCCGGCTTCGAAAAATCGCTGTATGCCCTTCGGCAAGCCCTTTGGCTGGATACACCCGTGGCCCGTCTGGCGGTCAGCAGCAGCGGCGAGATCCGCGTCGAGCGTTTCGGCTGGCACGGCGAACCAGGCCAAACGTTGGTGGTCTCCTGCTACACCAATTGCCCACAGGCCACGTTGCTGCTGAACGGTGCGGCCATAGGCACCCAACAGGTGGATGAGAAATGCCGTGTCCAGTGGCACGTGACCTATGCGCCGGGCACACTGGAGGTGCTGTGTACCGCCCAGGATGGCACCGAGGTGCGGGATGCCTTAACCACCGCCGGACCGGTCACCGGCTTGACGATGACGCCATCGGCGAAGCACCTGCCCGCCGACGGCTGGACCGTCTGCCAAGTCGAGGTCTCCCTGGTGGACGCCCAGGGTCAATGCCCGGTGTACGCGGATCAGACCATCACCTACAGTGTGGTGGGCGATGCACAGATATTGGGGATCGAAAATGGCGACATCGCCGACCTGACCTCCTACACCAGCCATGCCCGGAGCACGCACGTGGGCAAGAGCGTCCTGTTTCTTCGCGCAGGGCGCACGGCGGGGAACATCACCCTGTATGCCCGCGGGGCCGGATTTGTGGAGGAACTGAAGCTGACACAAGGGCAATAAACCGCGAAAAAAAGGCTGTGTCACGAAGGAAAAATCGTGACACAGCCTTTCTTTTCCCTGTAAAGCCGGGACCGGCGGTGCATCAGTCCACGCGCACCACGCATGCCCGCCGCACCAACCCCAGCTGGTGCGCATGTTTACACACCAGCCAATCGCCGCCATCACACACCAGCTTCACCGTGTCGCCTGTCGCCAGCGGCAGTTGCGCATGCATACATTCCTCAACATACCATGTGTCGCCGTGCCGGGTCACAAATCCTTTGGGCACAGTGATGGGCACATCAATATTCGGCGCCACGCGGCCACGGGTTGTGGTGACCCGCAACGCGCCGGTGTAGGTATCCTCCGTCTCGTGCAGAATGTCCAGGGCATGATAAGGCCACGACACCTTTCTGCCTGGGGTGGATTCCTGTGGGCATACGACCCGCAGGGTGGGCAGGCGATCCACGGCGCAGAAGGAAATGCGGAGTGTGTCCGTGCGTTCCATGATCAGCGCGTTGAGCTGCCCGCCATGTTTGACGATATTGCCGCCGTCGATGCAGATCATGCGTTTGTCCAGGTCGATAATGGGGGACAGCGACGCCACATCGTCATGGTACAGCGCCACCGGCCAGTGCCCCACCACCAGATTCTTGGGATACACGTAATCGGTAGCGTACTGTTGGTCGTGGGCCATCATCCATTCCGGGTCGCTGTTGCGATAATCGGCGCGGGGTTCCAGGCCGGCATGGACAAAGATGAAATCCTCGGTCTCTACGGCGAGGGGCATCGATGCCACAAAGGCATACTCGTCTGGGAAGGCTTCCCGCAATTGATGCCCCAGGGCCTGTAGATCGGTCTCCGCTGTGATGACAAGGCCAAGCTGGGCGCACATTTCGTGGACCGCACTGTGCTTTTGAAAGCTCAGGTAACGGCGGATGCCCTCCAGACGAGTGCCGTGGCAAAGGTGCAGCAATAGGTCGTCACAGTTCCCCAGTACAGGGTGCACCCGTCCACTGCGGCACAGATCCATTACATAGCGCAACGTATCCAGGCTGCGGGGCCCTTTTTCCATGATGTCGCCCACCAGGAACAGTACGTCGCGGTCCGGATCGTATTGGGACAACGCCAACACTTCCTGTAACAGATCCATGTTCCCGTGGACATCGCTGATAGCAATGGCGCGGTATGCCTCGCCCAGAGTTACATCTTGAAACATAGCTTGTCTCCTTCGTATGGGTCAGGTCGGCACGTTGTCGCCCGAAGGGCAGGTGTCCGGTCCTCCTGGTACGCGTGCGGATGGGAAGTCTTGCATGTTCATGGATAGCTCCTGTGTGGATTTGCATAGAGTATACCATGGCGCTGGCGCCCATGCAAAAAAACCTGGATATCCATTCTGTGATTTGGCAGGGATATCCTCTTTGGATCGTTAAATGGATAACAACGGTAGGATAGGGAGGGATCACCATGCGTATCAGAGCGCGTATTCTGGCAACCGCGTTGTGTGCTATGCTGTTGGTTGGCACCGCGGGGGCGACGGATCAGGGAGCTTGGGGACACATCAACCAGGAACTGACCAGGCCGGAGAATTGGGAGCGCATTGTGGAGAACAGCAATTTTGTGCTGGGTGCCACCAAGCCTGTGGGCAAGTCCGGCGAACAGGAGCTTTATGAGGCTGGCTACGGTACCTATCCCAGTATGGATGGATCCACGGTGTCGCTGCCCATGGCCATGGAGTTTGCCCGGCAGCATCTGCCCCTGGCGGAGGAGGATTTGCAGTCCTTTGTGTTTTTGTCCACCACCCATGTGGCCTACGAAAACCTGATCGGCAAAAAACCAAACGGTGCGCCGGTGATCCCTTCGGCCTTTGTCACCATGGATCCGGTCCACCCGGTGGACATTGTTATCGCGACCGAGCCCTCGGACGATGAGCTGGCCATGGCAGCCGCCCAAGGTGTGACCCTGGTGAAAGCGCCGGTGTGCCACGATGCCTTTGTGTTCATCACCCATGCGGACAATCCGGTGGAGAACCTGACGGTGGAGCAGGTTCGTAAAATATACACCGGTGAGATTACAAACTGGAGCGATTTGGGCGGTCCGGATGCCAAGATCGACGCATTTCAGCGCGAGCCCAACTCAGGCAGTCAGACCGCTATGGAGAACCTGGTCATGCAGGGCGAAAAGATTGCCGGGGTCAACGAAATCAGGATCATCGGCGGCATGGAGGGATTGGTGCGGCGCGTGGGCAGCTATGAGAACGCCCCGGCCAGCCTAGGCTATACCTACAAGTTTTATATCGATACCCTGTACAAGGATCAGGGGATCAAGACCCTGGCCATCGATGGCATAGCGCCGACTCCGGAGAACATCCGCAGCGGCCAGTATCCCTTCAGCACCCATTACTACGCAGTGATTCGCGGCGGGGAAGAGCAGCAGACCGGTGGTCTGTTTATGCAATGGATGCTCAGCGAGGAGGGCCAGCGCTGCATCCGGCAGGCGGGGTATCTGCCCATGCAGGAGCAGCCCGCCGAGTGATCTGCGACGGTGGAAGGAGGAACCAAAATGCGCAAAAGTGCCGTGTTGTGTCTGCTCAGTCTTTTGCTGATATTGCAGTGTGGTTTGGCCCGTGGCGCACAGGATCTTGACACCGTTACCCTGGACGGTGGCATCTACCGGTATCGGGCCGAAAGCGACGCATGGTATTTGGAGGAGATCGTGCCGGGCGTGGAATCCTTGACCATCCACGGCATGGTCGAAGGAAAAAGGGCCGGCTGGTCGATATGGCGGAATACCGACATAACGGCGGTGGACCCGCTTGCCTCCGTAAAAGAACTGGTGCTCGCCGCCGACTGTACCGAGATGGAGTCCTACATCGTGCGCGAGCTACTCCATCTGGAGTCGTTCCGCGTGGCGGAAGGGCACACGAGGTATCGCACCATCGACGGCCTGCTGTTTGAGGGGGGCGATTTGGTCGCCTTTCCACCGGCCAAAGCCAAAGGCGATACCTATGCGCTACCTGCCGAGACTAGGAGCATCAGGGCATATGCCATGACCGGATCCGGCGTTAGGCACCTGATCGTTCCGGAGGGTGTGACGGTGATGGAGCGCTGGTGTATGGTGCAGATGCCGGCCCTGGAGCGGTTGGATCTTCCAACATCACTGATCTCCATTCCCGCACCGTTTCTGCAAGACTGTCCCGCGCTGGAGGAGATTTCCTTCCCGGCGCAGCACGCCCTGTACGAAGCGGTGGATGGCGTAATGTACCAGACATTCCCCCAGGCACTGGTGCTGTATCCCTCCGGCAAAAAGGACGAGACATATGCTGTTCGCCCCGGTACGGTAGAGCTGATGGAGGGCGCCATTACTGCGACCCAGTACCTAAAGATCCTGGTGATGCCGGAAGGATTGACGGAGCTGCGTGACACCGTGCTCCAGGCCTGCGATACCATCGAGCAACTGGTGCTGCCGACCACTTTGGCCAGCATCCTTCCGTACACAAGCTATGCGCTGCCAAACTTGCAAAGCTATGCCCTCTCCGGGGAGAGCGCGTACTATCAGGTTGTGGATGGCGTCCTATATAGCAAGGATGGTCTGACCCTCATCGCCTACCCTGCGCAGAAGGCAGGCGACAGCTATGCCATCCCGCCGGGCACGCTGCGCATGATACCCGAAGCCTTTTTGGGCAATGGTACCATAAAAACCTTGTCCATCCCGGATAGTTGCGGCGGTGCCGAACGGTTGCCCATGTCGCAGCTAACGGCCCTGGAACGGCTGGAGC
>JAVBUS010000245.1:0-4039 GCA_031555125.1 Eubacteriales bacterium
GGTGCATTTCGACGGCGTGCCCGGCCAGGGCGACAAGGACCCATGGTTGCAGACGCATTGCGGCGACGAGGTGTTGCCGGCATGGAAGCACACCTTTGACGAGCACAGCAAGTATGCAGGGCAGACCGATCCGGCGGTCATCGTTAATCCCGAGTCGCGGATGGTCAATTTCTATCTGGAAGGCCTGCGTTGGATGTGCGACAACTGGGGCCTGGACGGCATCTACGTGGATGACACCGGTATGGATCGGCACGCCTTCCGGCGCATTCGTCGGGTGCTGGACGGCCGCAGGCCGGGGGCCAAGATCGACCTGCACACTTGGAATCACTTCCATGATTTTTGCGGCGAATCCTGGGGACACAATATGGTCATGTATGCCGAACTGTTTCCGTACCTCGACTCCTTATGGGTCGGTGAAGGCTTCGACTTTAACCCTGGCGAGGAGGAGATCTCTCCGGTGGCCATGCTGGTGGAGTGCTCCGGCTTGCCCTTTGGCCTGATGAGCGAGATGCTCCAGGGCGGCGGCAATCCCTGGCGTGGGCTGCTGTTCGGCATGACCAATCGCGCCGGATGGGGTGGCATCACCAGCGAGGGCATTTGGGCCTTGCGGGATGCTCACCACATGGCCGGTGCCCAGGTCAACGGTTGGTGGGAAGAGCGGCACGCCGCCAAAGCCCTGCACGCTGACGGCACCGAAGCCAACGTGTTGGTGACCACCTATCTGTGCCAGGGTGGGGCCATGGTGTGCGCCGCCAACTTCGCCGCCGAGGACGTGCAGGTGCGGTTCCAGCTGGATGCGGCGGTGCTGGGCTTTCAGCCGGGCCGCGTGAACAAGCCGGAGATCGCCCACGCACAGCCTGGGGACAAGACGGTGGCCTTGGACACCGTGCACACATTGACCCATGGGGGCGGCGTCGTCCTGTGGGTGGAAGCGTAAGGGGCACACAGGGCAAGCGTTTGGCCCATGGATAAGCGAAAAGCGAGCCGTATCACGGATTTGACCGTGATGCGGCTCGTTTTTGTCATCGGGGTACAGGCGCTTTGTCAGCAAAGAAAGATGGCGTCAATCTCTGCTTTATGCCCGGCGACGAACTGCAACATTTTGCGGTTGGTCTGGGTCAGTGATTTAAAATCCGGATCATGGATACCGTTGAAGTATGCGACACAGATCATTTGAATGGCGCAGATCACATAGTATACGGCCTGCTTTTCCTGGGCGGTGAGCGGGCTTTCCGCGTCGTATGCCCGCAGGATGGCGTGGACGATGGCCAGCCACCGGGCGTACTGTTCGTCGGTTTCCGCGCCGGACAGTACCCCGGTAGCACAATAGCAGGGATCGAACAATCGCACATTGCGCTCGCTTAGATCAAAATCCAAAAAGCCGCTGACGGTGTCGCCTTCCAGTAGGATGTTGCCGGGGTTTGGATCCCGGTGGATCGTTTGCCGAGGCAAATCGGCTTGCAGTCCGCCAAAGACCCGGGTAAAGTCCTCAAAAAAGCTGTCCGGCAATCCCAAGGCCCACTGTTGGTTTTGCTTGCGCACATCGGGCAGGGCCCACTCGCTGACGGTACGGAAGATGTCCGTGGTGTCCACGGTGACCTCTCCTTCCAGCGCCAGCAGTGCCCGGTGGAGCTTGGCAATGGCCCGTCCACAGGCCGAGGCATAGCGTTGCGCCTTTGGGCTAAAGGGATCTAACAGCTCATAGGGGGTACCCTTGACGCGCCGAGTGAGGATGGTTAACGTGTCGCCGCCGTCCACATACGCTTCGCCTGTCCGGGTGGGGACGGGTAGCGGTGCCCCGAGTCCCTGGGCGTGCAGGGCCTTGGAGATGGCGATGCTCTTTAGTTGGGAAGTTCTGCCCACCCGGTGGCGCAGGAAGTACTCCTCGCCGATGCGCCAGACGTCTTCGGCTACTCTTGCACCGTTTCCGTACAGTACATCATGAACGGGCAGGGCGGGGTCGATGTCCCAAGATTGCAGAAGATCCTTGATCTGCTTGCGGGTGATTCGCATGGTTCTTTCCTCCGCTTGTATGGATTTGTGGGAAGGGATGCCATAAATGGCCACGTATTTTTTGGGCGAGCATCCATACTCCCGGACAAAGGCCTTGTAAAACCCCGCATAAGTATCGAAACCGTGTTCCAGTACCACATCGATCGCCTTATAGCCGTTGGCGATTTCATAGAGCGCACTTTGTAGCCGCCTGCGCAGCACATAGGCGGATATGGGCCTGCCCATTTGCGCGGCGAACAGGCGGCAAAAGTGGTAGGTGGAATACCCTGCGTAGGCCGCCACCGCCTCCGGGGTGATGTCGGTGCGCAGGTTGGAATCGATGTAGTCCAAGGCCCTTCGCAGTGTGTCTGGGTGCATGGCGGTGCTCCTTCCGTACGGTGCCTTGAGTATAACAGATACAAGGGAAGAAAACATTTCCTTCATTGCTGCATTAAGGCGTGTTCCAAAACCACAACCGCATGCTATCCGGCAGTTTTTTCGCCATATCCGTGTCGTTTTTCGTTTAGGGCAACCCCGCGCAAATCGGGCAGTCGTCCACAGGGATCTATTCGTGCTGCACAATGTCGCGCTTCCGGTCGCCGTGGCGCTGCCACAGATTCCTACAGGCTCCTCCCCTTGTAGAACATGCACCGGCGATACATTCTATGGTGATAAAAACCTCTGCCGTCGCATACCATGAAATAAGGCAATCCCGCATGTCCGCGGAACCCACGCGAGGAGGGGCACCATGATCAAGGAGCACCCAGAAGATAAGCGAATCCCGCCCATCAAAGCTCACGCTATCACCTTGGAAAACCGCCAGCGCGCCGCGCTGACCGGTGTATCCGATGTGCTAAGCTTTAACGAGCAAGAGGTGATTCTGGTCACAGAGGGCGGCGACATCACCCTGATCGGCGATGGGCTGCACATCGCGCGCCTGAATCTGGACGAGGGGCAGTTGGTGGTGGAAGGCGAAATCGCGGGGATTGAGTACAGCGACGCGCCCCAGCAGCGACGCGGCGGTCTGTGGGCCCGAATCTTTCGCTAGGCGGGATGTACGATGATGTTTGAAACCATTGGTCAGGCGCAGGTCTTCCTGACCATGGTGTACGCCGGCCTGACCGTGGGGCTGGTGTATGACGTGCTGCGGATGCTGCGACACCTGACGGGGGCCCGGATGTGGTGGACGGCGGTGCTGGACTTGCTCTTTTGGCTGGGGGCGGGGATCATTGTCGCTGTGGCTTTGGCCCTGGGCGGGGAGCAGAGTGTCCGCTTGTATGCGCTGGGTGGCTGTGCCTGCGGGTTTGTGCTGTACCTGCTGGGCATCAGCCGTGTGCTGCGGGGGGTGGGCTCTGCGGCGGCGGCGGCCTATCGCCGGGTGGAACAGACCCCCAAGTGGCAGGCGCGCCTGGCCGCGCAACAAGCACGGCAGGAAGCCCGGGAAGCGGAGAGACGCGCCGCAGCGCAACAAAGACAAGCTGCTCGGGCGGCTCAGAGGCAGCGTAAACCGGACAAACAGGGCAAGAGAACGACACAGCCGCTACCCGATGCCATCCCACGAAAGCGGACAGCTTTTGTGCCCCGGGTGATGAAAAAGGAGGATTAGCGCACGATGCATAGAATACTAAAGAATACCTGTTCAGAAGGGAGGTGGCCCGGTATGGCGAAGAAAAAGCCGCAGATCGCCCTGCGCTTTTGGGTGGCGGCGGCGTTGGCCTTGGTGGCGGTGTTTCTGTTCGTCTTCCGCACCCAAGACCGTGCCGCCGTGACCCAGCAGGAGCGGCTCTCCGCAGCGCAGGAGGAGTACCACGCCGTCGCCCAGGAGCGGGAGCGCCTGAAGGACCAGTTGGCCAACGTCAACACCCAGGAGTTCAAGGAGCGCGAAGCGCGCCGCCGTTATGGCTATACCGACCGGAACGCCATCCGCTTTGTGGTAGAGGGTACGGATGCCCTGCCGGTGATTGCCTTGCCTGCGCAAGCGCCGGTGGCGGTGCAGCCGGGCCAACCCACGCTGATTCCTGTGGCGCCCACGCCGACGCCTGCCCCG
>JAVBUS010000138.1:0-6657 GCA_031555125.1 Eubacteriales bacterium
GCTCCACCGTGCCGAACTGTGCGCCGTTTGCCTTGATGGCCGCGCCCATTTCCGGATTCTGATCCGAAGCGCGATCAAATACATTGCCATAAATCATCGGCATCGTCGCGCCGTCGTCGCAGAAAATGGCCTGCTGGCCAATGCCGCCGTAGGTGTTCCCGATGTCGTGAAAATAGTTGTAGTTGATCCGTATGCCAAGGATCGACGGGTTGCGTCCGTAATAAATAGCGCCGGCGTCGGACGCATCCCGACAAGCGTTGTAAAATTCGTTGTACTCAATGATGGCATCGTTGGAGGGGCCGATGTCAAGCAACAAGCCGGGATTGTCGTGGAGTGTGTTGTGGTGGATCTGCACCCCCAGGCTGGAACACCAAATGGCCGGCTGGTATGCACGCCTGCCACGGCTGTTATCATAGATGTCATTATACGCCAAGACATTGCCGCCCGAAGTAAGCGTTTTTCTCAAGTCCTCGTCCCATAGGTAAATGCCGCACTCCTCCGTGTCATAAATGCGGCAATTCTGTACCGTGCTGTTAATAGCTGGATCCAATCGAATACCCGTATTGGAGGTATGGGCCACCGTACAGTCATCCACCACGACGCCCTCCACCCAGCCGCACTGGATGCCCACACCGCACGTGTATCCCAGCGTCAACCCGCGCAGGGTGATATGCTGGGCGTGCTGCAGCTGGATGAGCGGAGACTCCTGGAGTGACAGGCGCACTCGGGCTTGCGGGAAGTCATCGGGCGGGTAGAAATATACGATGCTGTTCTCATAATCTATGTAACTCTCCCCGGGCAGGTCGATTTCTTCCAATAGGTTGAACACATAGAACCGAGGGTGTTGCGTGGGCGGCCCAGAGGCGCCCGTGGCCGTCACGATTGTGCCGCTTGCATAGTCGCAGGCCGCCACACCGCTGACAATGTCGTCCCAATCCCACGCCAGAAACGAGTAGACATACATGCTCTCCCAGGCATTGGGGGACCAGCCCTTCATCCGATCGGCCAACGCCTCCGACCGGATGGTCGCCGCCGCGTAAGGGGCGTCGGAAAGGGCCTCCGCATAGTCGGCGAAAAGATACGCTTGGTTCTGCACATCGTTAGGATACCTGGCGGCCACCAGCGCTTCGCCGTCTATGTATACCTGCGGTATCCCGCACTGAATCTGCCACGGCTCGTCCAGCATGACCGGGCGGGGCATATCGCCCAGGTAGCCGGAAAGGTTGATCTGAACCAACCTTTTCCGCACCGTTTCGTCCCGTATGCGCGCCAAAATGGCCGGGTCGGAGACCCTTTCGAAGCTGGAGGGCGACAAGACGATGCCGCCTGAAAGCAGCACCTCTTCGTCACCATATGCTTGCCATGTGACCGGCGCATCCGGCGTGCCGGAATCTTCCTCCGTAAGTGCAAGGGGCTGACCCATGTAATACTCCCCTTCGCGGATGTTTACGGTAATCGGTTCGTGCCGGGTACGGAGCAGCGCACGTACTTCCAACTGCGCCCGGGCAAACGTGGAGAACGGGTGCGCAAAAGAGCCATCCGCTGCGTCGCTGCCATCGGGGGCAACATAGAGATGGACACCGGCCAACTGTTCGCCCCGCGCCGATCCGGGTAAAATACCGAGCATGAAAGCGCACCACCATAGCATCGCCACCAGCCAGACCTTTCTACGCATACAACGTTCCTCCTCAAAACCGTTTTCCTCGTTCCGCTTTTCCCAGGGTGGCACCGCACAAAGGCGAGTAGTTGACCACACAGGAGATTTTCACGCTGCTCGAGGAGCCTATAGGAAGCCGTGGCAGCGCTACGGCGACCGTAAGCACGACATAGAGCGGCACGAAAAGATCCGTGCGGACACCCCTCGCTTTGCGCGGTTCTGCCTTAGAGTCTAGCACGAACCATGGTCACGCGCAATCGTGCGAAATCCAATTTCAGGGTGAAATCATTTGCTTTTGAGGGCGGCGCTGAGAAGGTCCGGGGCGACCGCAAAGTCCTGGCCGCTCTGCGCAGGGAGCGAAACACTCCCTGTTTGAGCAGAGATTTCGCCCTGAATCCAATTTCTGCATTGTAGGCGGAGAGCAACTGTGATATAGCATTATCATGGGTTGACTTTATGAGAAATGGCGATGATCGAGAGTACGGCAGGCCAATATCGCCGCTCTTTGCACGGTGTTTGGCAAAAACTTGCAAGCTACGAGCCTTGATAGGCCTCCGGATGCACTGTGCACACCCCTTTCCACCATGCTGATCTCCCGATTGTTGGGGCTTGTAAACCGAAGGATATTCAGCGACCTGCCGTGGATTTGCGCCGTAAGCATCGGGCTGGGCTTGATGGGACTGATGGCCGGGTTACACGCGCTTTGATAAACACATGTCCCCGTGGCCTACAAGGCATGTGCAGCAAGCAATATAGGTTGATGCGACAATCGTCCCATGTTTCGCATAGCGCACTGTTACCCGTACGCAATACGGTATCCGCATAGGCAAAAGCGGTGGTCTGTGCGATGGGATTTGCGGATGCAGCGGTCCCGGGGCGTTATACTGCTCCAACAACCATTGTGCTTATTGGCTACAAATCCAATCCAAAGTGCGCAAAGAACCAATCGTCATCCCTAACGCGCTGCGCAAAACGATCGTGACGAATCTTTTCGATGTTCTCCTGTGTAAACACCTCATCATAGGCGGCCTGGGTAAGCTCGGGATACTTCTGCTCCTCCAGCAGACGCGATACGCGCTCATCCTTATAGTGGCACAGCGCGGTATACAGCCGATTGTGGAGAACATCGGCCGTTTGGATTGCATAGGGTGCCGAGAACCGGAATTGGTGCGCCACACAGGTCAGCGGAGTCGCGTACAGCGTATAGCCGCGCAGCCACAGCTTTAATGAAATCTCCTCTTCCTCGCCGCCGTAGCCTCGAAACGCCTCTTCATAGCCGCCGACAGCCCGAAACACCTCCGTACGCACCGCCCAGCAGCCGCCGGCGACTACCGGCGTTTCAAAGGGCGCATCGCTCCGGGGCATCCACACCAGGGAACTGAGCTTGCCAAACGTCCTGCCGCACATCCGGTTCTGGATTTGCGCGGAACGCGCCGCGGCATACAGGGCCATCCGCCGATAGAGCGGATTGTCGTGATCCAGGTTCTTAAAGGCCGGCGTGACCGCGGCCGCGCCGTAGACATCCATCACCCGCGCCAACTCTTCTAACCAGTAGGGTTCCACATCGATGTGCGCATCACAAAACACCAGCATATCGCCGGTGGCCAGGCTGGCGCCCAGACTGCGCGCCGCTACGATGCCCCGGCTAGCCGTTTGGGCACATCGGAGCTGCGGGGCATCGGCGGCGCGTATCCACGCGAAACTGCCGTCCGTGGAATCGTCGTCTATCGCGATGATTTCATAAGGCAGATGCGTTGGCGTGCGCCGGATAAAGTCGATGGTTTGTTTGAGCATCGGGCCTTCGTTCCGGCTGGCGATAATGATCGACGCTTTGCTAGGCATTTTGCTCTCTCCTTGTGTTTTCTTTCCCCATCGTTTGCGCTAAGGTAGCGATGCGCCGCGCCGCGTCCACATCCCAGTAGGAAAGCAGTATTTCGAAACACTGCGCTTGGATATTGGGCGGTAGCAGACGATAGGCGGACGCGTTGCTCCGCTCGAATCTGTCCCGGAGCTTTTTCACGACTTGCGGGTCCACGGGCAACTGCCGTTCCGCGATGTATGCCTCGATAAGCGCGAGCGCACGCGCCTTGCCGCAAACATGATGCACGAGCGCCACGGGCGAGCCCTGGCGGTCGCCCGCACTGCGACCCACAAAGTGCCGGTAAAGCGGCGGCGTGCTGACGGCACAGTACAGCCTGGCGTGGGTGGCAATCAGAAAGAACAGGTACAGATCATTGGCGGCAGACACAAACGCGGGCCTGGCCCAGGCAAACGCGCGCCGAACCAGCTCTGTTTCAAATATGCGGTTCCAGAGCACGTTGGATGCCGGAAAGCCTTGCGTATAGCATGCGTCCAACATCGCCCGCGTGGAATCATAGCACGCTTCGCGCCCCAAGAGCCATCCCGGCTCGCCGCTGTCGTTTATAATCTCCACAGTGAATTGCAGCACGTCGGCGCCTTCCGCAAGGATGCGCTCACGCGCGATTTCGCAGGCGTTTTCCGTCAGTTCATCGTCGGAATCGACAAACAGGATGTAGGGCGCCGTGGCGATCTGCGCACCCGCCACCCGCGCTGTGGCCGCCGACGAGCGCTGCTCCAGCTTCATCACACGCAGGCGCCGGTCCCGGGCCGCAAAGTCTGCAAGGATGGACGGCGTTTGGTCGTCGGACGCGTCGTCTACGCAGATCACCTCAATATCTTCCAGAGATTGAGTCAGCGCCGTGCGCAGGCAGGCGCTCAGCGTGGGCGCGTCGTTGTAGGTGGCGATGACGATGGATACCAGCGGCATGACTTCACCTCCCACGTAAGCATATGTGTCTTCCTTTGAATCTTTCCAGGTTCTGTCGCATATGGTGGATTGAATTTTGCTCTGCATGCGATAGGAGTGGATAACATGGATACCAAACCCGCAGATGGTGGCTTTAGCGCTTGCAGCTCCTGTTGCCCAAGGGCCTACCAATCATTTGGTTGGTGCGGCCCCGCCAACTTCCTGTCTCCGCCTGCCCCGCCTTACCGGATATGCAATGTGTGCAGACCTTGTTGCCCCCCTGCCGACGGCCATCTCTGCCCTCCATGCCCGCCCTATCCTGTCTACCCGCCCTGCCCGCCTTGTCCGCCTTGTCCGACGCCCGAAACTCCCGCCGTTGCCTGCACCGGAGGATTGCCGGGTTTTTTGGATGCGGCCCAAGTCGTTTCCGATTTGCCGATCGGACTGGCAAACGCCTTCATCCCCACCGACGGCCCCCCGCCATACACCGCTCTGAGCGCGGAATTCATCCTTGACAACCATCAGGTGATTTTCGGTTTGGAAGTGATCGACACGCCGCCCGCACCCTATCAGATGCGCGGTGAAATCCGGCCTACGGTTATATTGCTATACCGGGACGGCGCAGGGGCGACACGCTCGAAGTTCATCAATTTTCCGGTTGCGGTCAGCCAAAGCTTCACAAGGTCCACCGCACCGGCTGACTTTGATTTCTTGATCTCGGTACAGAGCGGCGCGATCACCGGCCTATCCGTTTCCGGAAATTCATTGGCCTTCACAGCCAGCCTGACGCTGAACATCCTGGGCTTTGACAATCAACCGCAGCACTTCGCGGTCCTCCCTGATTTTAACTGCGCGGCCCCGCCTCGCAGTTACCCCGCCACGTGTGTCAGCATGATAGGGCTTCGCAGCGTATGCAACTTGGCACCCGGCGCGTTCCTGGTCGGTGTCATCCCCTTCCAACAGGTGGGCACGCCCCCCTATCACTCGGCATCCGTGGAAGTTTTACCGGTTCTGCCCAATGTGTTATTTGCGGGCAATTCGTTTAACGGCATCGACCTGCAGCTCTCTTTCCCGGCGATTCTGCGTTTCCTCGATACGACCGGCCAGCTCTTCACGCAAAATGTGTTTATCATCGGACCGCTCAGCCTCATCGGGCCGACGCTGGACGAGGGTGAGGTGGTATTCGCGGATCTTCGGATCACCAATGTTTCGCCGCCTTTCTTTACGGGCACCGCTTTCGTGGTAAGCTTGGTCAACCTCGCCGGCAGCATCACCATCATGCGCAATCATGCCGCGCCAACGCTGGTCACGCCGTTGGTCTCTTGCGGCCCCTTCCCGGTGGACGGTGTATGCGTCCAGGCGGGCGGCATCATCACGTCCACCGAGACCATCCAATCCCTTTAGGCCAGCTTGACGGCGGTC
This sequence comes from Eubacteriales bacterium, assembly GCA_031555125.1. Lineage (GTDB taxonomy): Bacteria > Bacillota > Clostridia > Christensenellales > Aristaeellaceae > WQXF01. The sequence goes on from JAVBUS010000138.1 coordinate 5,847, forward strand.
GCGTTCCGCCCGTCAACGTCCGCCAGCGCACCGGTATGCGGCAAGGAGGAAACCGATGTCCCCGATTCTTGATCCCCGCACCGTGGTTTCCCCACAGAGCGCCGCGCCGTATCCGCAGGAACTTATCCAGCTTTACACGGAGTTGCAGTCGATAAAGCAAAACCTCCAGCGCAGCGACGCTTGCGTTCGGGAACTGTTGTGGAGCCAGGTCTTTCGCGATGCCATCGCCGATTGTCCCTGGCTCCCTTCAAAAGCATTTTCTCCTGGGCGCCGGGCAGCCGGTTATCCGTTGCTGTATGTGCTTTTTCGTGCGCTCTCGGATGCCGCGCCGCGCCGCATTCTGGAACTGGGCATGGGCCAGACCACGCGCATGATCGGGCAATACGCTGCGCACCACGCTGGCTGTGCCCATTGGGTGGTGGAACACGATGAAGCTTGGATCGCCTTTTTTTTCAGAAACTTTTCGCTTTCCAATCAAAGCACGCTGCTGCGAATGAATCTGACGCGCACGGCCGCTCTCGCAGCGCAGGATACATGCGCCATCCCTGCATACGAGGATTTCGGGCATCGTCTTCACGGACAGGTGTTTGATCTCATCCTGATCGACGGCCCATATGGCGCGACCGAAACCGGGGCGGCCTCGCGCGTCGATGTGCTCGGCCTGCTCCCCGGATGCCTCGCGCCATCATTTGCGATCCTCCTGGATGACACGCACCGAAGCGGCGAGCAAAAAACCGTTGAGCTCATCAAGGCGCACCTTGCCGCAGACGGGATCATGTACAAAACGGCGGTATACCGGGGCGAGAAGGAA
>JAVBUS010000233.1:0-3964 GCA_031555125.1 Eubacteriales bacterium
CATAAATTGAAATGTTGCCTTATGGCGCAGGGCAGACGGGGAGGTCAGGGTCAAGCGGTACACGCTGCCGGGAAAGTTTTTGGCCATACGGGCATCGGTGACGTCAATCGCTTCACAATCCGCCGCCAAGTCCCCATCGTAGGTGAGCAGCATTTTGCCGCTGGCCACCCGGCCGGGCTCCGCCTGGGGCGGATGGCGGAGCATGAACACCCAGGTCACGGGTTGCGACTGGGCCAGTTGTATCTCGTCCTGCCACTTGAGGGCTCCATCCCAGGTCAAGGTCCGGGTCAGTCGCTCCACCCCGGCGGCATCCGGATAGGCCGGGGCGATGTCCATAAAGACCCCGTTGGCATCCATGCGCACATTCTTGGCGCTATGATGCCGTCCGGGCGCCTGCTCCCACTGGCCGATCAAAGGCACGTTGTGATTGCGACTACGGGTATTCCACAGGGTATATCGGGTGGTCTCGTCAAAGGTCTTGGCAGTGTAGACCATGTTGCCCACATCGATGAGCTGGGGTTCGCCATCCACATAAAACAGCAGGGTGCCCACATCGTTATGGTTGTGGCTCTCCCCGTTGTGGCCGGCCTTGACGGCGGCGTAGCACCCATCCCGGCCCCGGGCCCATACCTGCAGATCCGGCAGAATCACATCGGTTTCCCGGTCCGTCGTGGCCGGGACCGCCGACATGGGTGTAAACAGACGATGCAGCACCCGGGACATTTCCGGGGTATCCATGGGCAACGGTGTGGGCCGCGCGGACTCCAGAGCTATCCCCAGGGCGCACAGGGCGGGCTGACCGATGTGCCGGCCATAGGTATAGACACGTTCGCCGTCCAGGGGCGGCCTGGCATCACAATCCGCAAAGTTCCAGAAATATGGGCCTGCAATATGCGCACGTAAGGGAAACAGGCCGATGGCCTGAATATGAGGCTCCCGGAAAAAATCCGCCTGCCCTGCCGTAGCGCGGTGCAACAGCTCCAGGCAGTCGAGCAACGCCCCGCCGGCCATGTTCCAGTAGGCCGCGCCCTCGTCGCAACCGCCGTCGGCAGGCATCGTGTCCAAATAGCTGTCCAGCATGCGCAGCGCCCGGGCCAAACCATCCGCCAAGCGGCGGTCCTCCCGTTCCCAATAGAGCAGGCACAGCATCACATTGGAAAGAATCCAGGGTGTCCAATTGTTGACATCCTTGCGGATCATGCCCATCCACCAGAAGTCGTCGTGGTGAAAAAAGGGGATGATGATTCGGCGCTGGATCTCCAGCCCCACCCGGCGGCGCACCAAGGGTGTCACGGCATCCAGTGCATCCCCCAGCAGATGGCAAGTCAGGGTCAGGGTAGCGGCGGTCTGCGCCGCGAAGAGGTCGATGTACGGATTCTCCACATCGGGCAGCGGGTGTTCCCTCATGGGCCTCGCCCCGGGGTGCATGGAGCCGTTGTGGGCGCTGGCGCCCCAAAAGCTCTCCTCGCAAATGCACCACAGACCATCCACGACGTCGTCCATGTAGCGTCCATCCCGCGCAATGCACTCGGCCAGCACCGCAGTCACGAGCTTTTGCCTGCGGGCAAAGAGCGGATCCTGTTGCACCCCGCGGTCCCCGGTGCGGCAAAAGGCCAGGAACTGGGTGGCCAGCACCATGGGATACGGGGTGCCCGCCTGCGCTTCTCCCGCCGCCAACAACTGCGAACGCAGTCCGGGCGCGATCGCTGCCCAGGCCTCCCGATTCGCGGCGGGCGGGAAGGGCATGCGTCCCCCAGGGGCCACCAGCATCCCTGTCAGGTCATGGGTTTGCAAGTACGCATCAAACATAGGTTATCCTTTCAGTCCGGTGGTGGCGATCCCCTCGATAAAGTACCGTTGCAGGAACAGGAACACCACGGTGACCGGCAGCAAGGAGCACAGCGACGCGGCCATAATCAGGTGATAGTCGGCGCTGTATGCCTGGATAAACCGGCGTAATCCCACCTGAATGGTCTTGACGTGTTCGCTGGTAAGGTAGATCAGCGGGCCCATATAGTCGTTCCACGTATTGACAAAGGTGAAGATGACCAGGGTGGCGATAGCGGGGGTGGCCAGGGGCAGCATGATCCGGCCCCAAATGCCGTATTCACTCAGGCCGTCGATGCGTGCGGCCTCGCACAACTCGTTGGGGATGCCCAAATAGAACTGGCGCATCAGGAACACGCCAAAGGCCGAGAACGCTTGCAGCACGATGAGCGCAAGCAACGTATCGTACAGGCCGATGGAGCGCATCATGATGAATTGGGGAATCATGTATACCTGCCACGGCACAGCGATGGTGGCGATATAGCACACGAACAGGGTATCCCGCCCGCGAAACCGCAGCTTGGCAAAGGCATACGCCGCAAAGGATGAGGTGAGCAGCTGCAGGATGGTCACCGACAGCGCCACCGTGGCGGTGTTGGTCAAGTAGGTGCCCAAGGGCACCTTGCGCCAGATATCCAGGTAATTGCCCCATTGGGGCGTCTCCGGCAGCCACCGCATGGGGAACTGAAACACCTCCCGGCTCACCTTGAGCGAAGAGGACACCATCCACGCAAAGGGCAACAAGGTCACACAGGTCAACGCCAGCAGCGCCACATACAAAAGCCCCTTGCCCAAAAGGGACCATACCGTGGCCCGGTTCTTGCGCTTGATCGTACTGGTGGTCATGGCTGCTCCCTCCCTTACATGTAATTGACCCATTTTTTCTCGGCGCGGAACTGTACCAGGGTCACCCCCAGCACGATGACGAACAGCACCATGGCCACGGCACTGGCCAAACCGAATTTAACGGGCACATCATAAAAGCTGAGCTGGTAAATATAGCTGACCAGCATCTTGGTGGCCCGGCCCGGCCCGCCCTCGGTCATGATGTTGACCACGTCAAAGATCTTAAAACAGCTGATCACCATCATGATGGACACGAAAAAGGTGGTGGGTGTCAGCATGGGCAGGGTGATCTTCCAAAATTTTTGCCAGGCGTTGGCACCATCCACCGTGGCCGCCTCATATAGTTCACCCGGCACGCCCTGAAGGCCCGCCAGATACATCACCATGTAATACCCGGCGCTGCGCCACACGCTGACGATGATAATCGACCACATGGCATAGCCCTTGGCTTGGGTCCAGCTCTTGCCCACGGTAACCCCGAACATGGACAGGAGCTGGTTGACCGGCCCCTGCTTCATCAGTAAAAAGCTCCAGCACGTACAAACCGCCACCAGCGAGGCGACGTACGGGAAGAAGAAGGTAGCGCGGAAGAACTTAGCGCCCTTCACCGCCCGGTTGAGCACCAGGGCCAGGCCCAGCGCACAGACGATGGTCAGGGGCACGGTCATAAGGGTATAGGATACGGTGTTATACAGGGTGATGCCCAGATCGGACTTGGTGAAACTAAACTTGGCAAAGATGGTCTTAAAGTTTTCCAGCCCCACAAACTGCATGGGGTTGCGGACGCCGCCATCCCAGCTCATAAAGGCCAACCCGATGGAGATGAACACCGGAATGAAGGTGAAGATCAAAAATCCGATGAAGTTTGGTGCCAGAAAAGAATAAGCGATCCATGTATTGCGCCGCTCCAGGCGGGTGGTTTTTTGCCTCAAAGGCCGGCTCTGTGCCATAGGATCATGCTCCCCTCGCGAATGGACTTTGAGGGATACAACTGGGGAGGGCGCTTTGCCCTCCCCCAGTGATCCACGAATTTTCCTTTGGTTTAGAGGGCGCCCACGCGCTCGTTCATGGAAGCGATACCGTCGTCGATCGTGGCCTCGCGGGTCATGATCAAGGTGTGCTCCTCGTTGACGATGGTCTTGATGTCGGCCACCTTAGGACCGGTGGGCCATTCCAGGGACACCGCGGTGGGCAGCAGGGCGGCTTTGCTGTTCTCATCATCCGGGAAACCCGCAACGGCGGCCATGGTCTCTGCCACAGCGGGGCTCACATAGGCGGGACGGGTGCCCAC
>JAVBUS010000285.1:0-4470 GCA_031555125.1 Eubacteriales bacterium
TAACTGACACGCGAAATCAGTTAGCTCTTTACTTTAGGATAATCCAATCAATGTTGCCAAAATGTTGCCACGGCGAGAGTCAAACGGTCAAAAACCTAGTATTTTCAACGGGTTGCGGCGCTTGACAGCTCATTCCCACTCAATCGCTGCCGGCGGCTTGCTCGTAATATCATACACCACCCGGTTCACATGGGGGACTTCCTTTACGATCCTTTCGCTAATCCTGCCCAGCACCTCATGGGGAATCTTTGCCCAGTCGCCGGTCACAAAATTGTCGGTGACCACGGCACGGACGCCGATGGTGTAATCATAGCTGCGCTCCTCGCCGTGGATGCCCACGGTGCGCACACCGGTGAGCAGGGCAAAGTATTGGTTGATACTGCGGTCCAGGCCGGCGGCAGCGATCTCCTCGCGGACGATGGCATCGCTCTCGCGGACGATGTGCAGCTTTTCTTGGGTGATGGCGCCCAGCACGCGGACGGCAAGACCGGGGCCGGGGAAGGGCTGACGCCACACCATGTCATGGGGTAGGCCAAGGGCCTCGCCGCAGCGGCGCACCTCGTCCTTGAACAGGTAGCGCAAAGGCTCCACCAACCCCTTAAACTGCAGATCCTTGGGCAGGCCGCCCACGTTGTGATGGCTCTTGATGACCGGTGCGCCGGGGACGGCACCGGACTCGATGATGTCGGGGTAGATGGTGCCTTGGCCCAGATAGTCCATTTGGCCCAGCTTCGTCGCTTCCTCGGCAAACACGGCGATAAACTCGGCGCCGATGCGCTTGCGTTTGAGCTCGGGATCATCCACGCCGTCGACCTGGGCCTGGAAGCGTGATACGGCGTCCATCATGACCAGGTTGACGGGGAAGGTGCTGGTGAAGACCTCGCGCACCTGCTCAGGCTCGCCCTTGCGCATGAAGCCGGTGTTGACGAACACACAGGTGAGGCGCTTGCCGATGGCCATGTAGATCAGGGCGGCACACACCGAGGAGTCTACGCCGCCGGACAGGCCCAGCAGCACGTTGCCTTGGTCGCCTACCTGGGTGCGGATGTCATTGATGCAGGCGTCAATAAAGGTGTCCATGGACCAGTCGCCGCTGCAGCCACACAGCTTGAACAGAAAGTTTTTGAGCAAATGCTCGCTCTGGGGATGCTTGCCCATGTGCTCGTGACCGACAAAGGCGTACAGATGGCGATACCCATCTTCCATGGAGAGCACACAGCCCTCCGGCGAAAGTGCGCCGCAGGTGAATCCCTGCGGGGCGCGCATGACACAGTCCCAGCCGCAGGCGACAATATCGAAAGAAGGCGGGCATCCGGCCAGCAGCACGCTGTTCGCGGTGGGCTTTACCCTCATTTCGCGGCGGGTGTAGGCATCAAAGGTGTTGAGCTGCCCGCCGCAATGTTCTGCGATCAGGGCATATCCGTATCCTAGGCCCAACACCGGCACGCCGCAATCGAACAGCGCCGGGTCGGCTTTCGGGGCATCCTGTTGTGTGACGCTGATATCGGCACCGCACAGTACGATACCCATGGGCCGATCAGCCAAAATGGTGGCGATGGGGGTCGTGTAAGGCAGTACCGTACAATAGACATGCAGGTCACGAATGCGCCGGGCGAGTTGTTGGGTGTGAGCGCCGCCAAAGTCGAGCAGCGTTACCTGTTGCATACCGTGCATGGAACCCCTCCTTCGTTTTAACACAGTATATTGTACACGTAGCTTGTCCTGAATACAAGGAATAGAATATGAAGAAACCGGCAGTAATCGCCGGTTTTTACGAACAAACTAGTTCTGGGGGTCAAAAATCATGCAATGTGGACAAAGTGCCCATTAATTGGCGGAAATAGGCATCGGCGCCAGCTGGTCCAGGAGATAAGCGCCCTGTGCGTGCTGCATGGGCATGGCGTGGGCGCAGATCGCTTGTACCTGCCCCAGATTTTCCGCTGCCAAGTGGAGCAGACCCAGCGCCAGCGGCGCGTTTTCCGGCGGGTGCGCCAGGGGGCGGGGCAACGGCACAACGGCGTCAAAGGTGGGGAGCGGGTTTGGCTGATGGACAGCGGGCACGACAAAAGCGGCGGCTTCCTCCTGGGCGCCAAGGCGGACCGCATCCAGATAAGCGCGGAACGTATCCAAGGGGGTTTGCGGCCAGCGGGGCGCGCCGGGGATAAACCCAAGCCGCCGTTCCTGGGGCACAAACCGCACCATGTCAGGGCCGTAGCGCGCGGTCAGGACGTGGCCTACGGTATCCTGCTGCGGGATGACGGCTTGCAGCGTGCCGTCGGGTTCCCAGGTGAGCTGCTGGGCTACCAGGGTGTCGGCCAGCGTCAGGGTGCCGTCAATATCCGGCGTCAGCAGCCAAGCCCATGCAAGATCCTGTCGCTCGGCGGTGACCAAAACCCCCTTTGTCAGGGGATGAGCGCGCAGGGAATGGAGGCCCTCCGGCAGGTCGACGATGGGCGTATCGTCCAGGCACAAGCTGTCGCCCTGACGCGTTCGCTGGTGGGTCAGGGTAAGACTGCCTGCCCGCAGGGTGTCTACCGTGGTGTGTTGTGCGGGCGCTGTGGGCAAGAGCAGCGGGCGCAGTTCCACATCGATGATTTGATCCGGCCACTGAACCGCATACACGCACCGGGGCAGCGTGGGCTGCAGTACGCCGCCCACAAAGTCTAAAGCCGTCGCCAGCGGAAAGGCCGCGCCGGCAAGGGGCCGAAACTCCACATACACGCGCCCATCGGGGCGCACGGGCAGCATCTGTGGCGCAGACAGTTCGCCACAGAAGGCACCATTCACATATAGCAGTCCCGGCTGGGCACATTGGACAAGGATGATTGGCAGCATACGGCGGTCCCTCCCGGTCGATGGAATCGGCCTATTGTATGAGGCGCGTCCCACGAATAGACGTGCCGGGAAACGTGCTTTACACTGTGGCGCGTCATTGCTATAATGTGCAAAAGCAAGGATGCGACGAGGAGGGGACTCCAATGACAACTGGGGAAAAACACGGGCCGCAACCATGGTGGACCCGGGCGGCAAAGCGGTACGGTTTAGATGCGCTGAGCGCCATGGCGCTGGGCCTGTTTTCGACGCTGATCATCGGCCTCATCCTGGAGCACTACGGTCAGATTCCCGGCCTGGAGGTGCTCAAGCAAATAGCGGCCGTGGCGCAGTCCAAGCCGGTGGTGGGCGCAGGCATCGGTGTGGCGGTGGCCTGGGGGCTGAAGGTGGTGCCGCTGGCTATGTTTAGCAGTGCGGTGGCCGGTGCGCTGGGGTATGAACAGGGAGGCCCCTTGGGATGCTATATCGCGGTGGTGTTTGCCGCCGAGTGTGGCCGTTGGATTGCGGGGAAGACCCGGGTGGACATCGTCTGCGTGCCTGCGGTCACCATCCTGGTGGGCGGCGCGGTGGCGCTGATCGTAGGCCCCTGGGTGCTGGCCCTCATGAACGGGCTGATGGCCGTCATCGATACGGCGACCCGGCTGCAACCGGTGCCCATGGGCATCCTGGTGGCGGTGGTGGTGGGGTTGGCGCTGACGGCTCCCATTTCCTCGGCGGCGCTGTGCGCCATGATCTTTACTGCGGCTCAGGGGACGGAACTGGGCTGGGGGCTGCAATTGGCCGCCGGTGCCGCTACGGCAGGATGCTGCGCCCAGATGGTGGGTTTTGCGGTGATCAGCTATGGGGAGAACGGTTGGGGTGGCTTGGTTTCCCAGGGCCTGGGTACCTCTATGCTCCAGGTGCCCAACATCTTGCGGCACCCGGCTATTCTGCTGCCGCCGACCCTGGCGGCGGCCCTGGTGGGGCCCTTGGCCACCACGGTATTGCAGCTGCGCAACGCGGGTCCGGCGGCGGGGATGGGGACCTCCGGGTTGGTGGGCCCCCTGGGTACCTGGGCACTGATGGCGGGCACCGAGCCCGGGTTGGCATTGATCGGCAAGATGGCGGCGGTTTATCTGGTACTGCCCGCAGTGTTTAGCTGGGGCATCGCCTGGGTCTTGCGCCGGGCGGGCTGGATCCATGCCGGGGACATGAAGTTGCCGATGTAGCACATCCCCAAAGACCCCAAAGGACCCCAAAAGATCGTGAAAAAAAGTTGAAACCTTCACCGCGTTGGTGTATGATACGGGCGTGGACCAGCTGGTTGATCCTGGGATGCTGGCCTGGCATAAGGAGGAAGAGCGATGGAAATCACGAAGGACATGAGCATTGGCGAGGTGCTGCGCCTCAACCGCAACACTGCTCGCATCTTTATGGAGTTTGGCATGCACTGTCTGGGCTGCCCCCACGCCACGGCGGAAAGCTTGGCAGAGGCATGCGCGGTGCACGGCGCCAATCCCGATGAGCTGGTGCACCAGCTGAACACCTTCATGGCGGAACAGGCGTAACTTGTTCGCAGACGTACCCCAGAGCGGCCTTACGAGGACATTGTGAGGCCGCTCTTTTTTGTGGAGGACATACGGCGCATGTGCTCCAAGA
>JAVBUS010000019.1:0-6596 GCA_031555125.1 Eubacteriales bacterium
ACTTGCTGTTCCTTGATTTGCCGGTGGCGATCATTTGGCTGTAGGTGATATCCCGTATCTCTAGGACAAAGGGTAGCCGGTGCAGGGCGGCATAGCACCAGCCCAGCGCTGCGGTAAAAACAATGCCCGTCGTGCCCAACACCAAATGATACCCTGTCCCGATTTTTTTTCCGTGCAACAGGATGTTGACGAATCCAAAGAAAAAAAACCCCAATGCACTACCTAAACGGTTGAACATTGAAACGTTCTTTTTCGCGGTGGTTTTGCTGCGTAGGACCCGAACGCCTTGATGCATTTCTTCTTCAAGCAATCGGTTCGTATACCCGTCGAAAATTCTCCCTTTCGGATAGCTGGGATATGCAGTAAACACGGTGATGTCTACGCCGGACTCTTTCCAAATGCCGCTGTTTTCCGTTGCCCTGAAAGAGGCGGCCATACATTCCGGTGAGTAATATTGGGTAAAGAACAGCATCTTCATGTTCACGCCCCCCGCCCCTTTCTTTTGTACGGTGTTGCCCTCAGTGGTTTTCCCCCGCAGGGTGATGCGGATGCCTCGTTCGCTGGATTGAATTGCTGTGCAATCATGTATATCTTTATTATGATACCATTTCCTGCATGCTTATTCAATCTTCTATTTGCCGTTGAACGCGAATCTTAACACCCATGTCGGGCATGCGAAAGTGCGGGTGCCGTACCCCCGTATGCCTCTTGCAAAACCTAACGTCTCCGCCAGAATGTCTCCCACATCCGTCCATTTTATGCTATAATCATACCCTACGTATTCTTCCGCGTCCAAAGGAGGCGTCCCCATGGAGATGACCATTCTGGGCCGCACGGGCCTGACGGTGTCGCGCAGTGGATTCGGTGCGCTGCCCATCCAGCGACTATCCAAGCAGGATGCTGCGGCGCTGCTTCGCCGGGCATGGGAGGCGGGCATCAACTTTTTTGATACCGCAAGAGCCTATAGCGATAGCGAGGAAAAGATGGCACTGGGGCTGGGGGACGTGCGGGATCAGATCGTCATCGCCACCAAAACCCAGAGCAATACCCCGGAAGGCTTCTGGCGGGATCTGGAGACCAGCCTGGCGACCCTGCGCACCCAGTGGGTGGAAATCTATCAGTTTCATAATCCGGATCCGGTGCCTTTGGCGGGGGATCCCCTGTACGATTGTATGCTGCAAGCGCAGGCCCAGGGCAAGATCCGGTTCATCGGTGTCACCTGCCACAAGTTGACCAACGCCCGCCAGGCCCTGGAAAGTGGCCTGTACGATACCATCCAGTACCCGCTGTCGGCTCTGTCCACCCAGGAAGAGCTGGACTTCGTCCGGGACTGTGGATTGGCAGGGGTGGGGGTCATCGGCATGAAGGGGCTGGCCGGCGGGCTTCTCACCAGTGCTGCGCCCACCATGGCGTACCTGCGGGCCTTTTCCCACGCGGTGCCCATCTGGGGATTCCAGTACGACGGTGACCTGGACGAGGTCATTGCCCTAGAAAAAGCACCGCCTGCGCTGGATGGGGCCATGGAGGCCCGTATCGCGGCGGAACAGGCGGCGCTGGCAGGGGATTTTTGCCGGGGTTGCGGGTACTGTGCGCCTTGCGTAGCGCAGATTGAGATCAGCATGTGCGCCCGGATGCCGCTGCTGCTGCGCCGGGCGGTGTACCAGCGGTTTCTGGAGCCGGATTGGCAGGCCAAGATGGCCAGGACCCAGGACTGCATCGCGTGCGGGGCGTGTCGGTCCCGCTGCCCCTATGGACTGGACATTCCGCGGTTGCTCAAGGCCGCGTGGGTCGATTATCAGGCATTTTCGCTAGCCCATCGTGAATAGAAAGGAGGGGTTTCTAATGGATCAAGAACGACAAGGCCGCCGGACCAGGAACCAGGTGCGCTCCATGGGTAGTTGGCTGGGCACTCTGCTACTGCTGCTGATCCCGGTGATCGGGTGGATTCTGTGCCTGGTGTGGGCCTTTGGCCACGGTGCAGCTGATCGGCGCAACTTTTGCCGGGCGTATCTGCTGTATATGCTAGCGGCGGCGGCGCTGCTGGCGGCGGCGGTGTACTATGGCATCCCCCTGTTGACGGGCATCCCGCTGTTTTGATCCTCATACTAAATCCAAATAGATGTACGCCGAGAACCAGCGGATATTTTACCGGCAGGCGTTGTCGCGCCTCGGTCAACGTAGCTGCCGGCTAAGTCTCCCTCGTGCTCCTAGCCAGCCGATAAAATCTCTCGCTAGCTCTTCGGCGAAATCTAATTGGAATTCGTATTACACCACATGCCCGCAGGTGCGCGCAAACACGATCTTCGCAGCCTCACCGACCTCAAAGATCCGCTTGTTCAGCGGGCAGGGGTCGGTGATTTTGATTTCTTGGCCCGCTACCTGGGCGTGGTAGAGCTGGTACGCGCCCATGAAGCAGGATAGGGTGATTGTGCAAGGCAGCAAGCCTTCGGCTTTTTCGCCGGAGGGCAGCAGTTGGGCGGCCTCGGGGCGCAGGATCAGGGTGGCGTCCTGACCGGGAGACAGGGCGGCGTCGGTACGGCCCCAAACCTGAACCCCGGCGATGTCTAGGGCGCAATCTTCCCCTTGGGTCCGGACCACCTTGCCCCGCAGAAAATTCGCTTCGCCGATAAAGTCGGCCACAAACTCGCTGACCGGATGATAGTAGATGTCTGTGGGGGAACCTCGCTGGGCGATGCGGCCCGCCTGCATCAGAATGATCTGATCGGAGAGGCTCATGGCTTCGGCCTGGTCGTGGGTGACATAGATGGCCGTGATGCCCAGGGTCTGCTGAATTCGGCGGATCTGGGTACGCATGGCGATGCGCAGTTTGGCGTCCAGGTTAGACAGGGGCTCGTCAAAGAGCAGCACTCCTGGCTCCACCACCAGGGCCCGGGCCAGAGCTACCCGCTGCTGCTGCCCGCCGGAAAGTTGGTTGGTCATGCGGTTTTCCAGCCCTTCCAGCTCCACCAGATCCAGCATGTCCAGTACCCGGCGGCGGAGCTCTTCCTTGGGCACATTGCGCAGCTTGAGGCCATAGGCCACGTTGTCGAACACGTTGTAGTGAGGGAATAGGGCATAGCTTTGGAACACCATGGCGGTGTCCCGGCGATTGGGCGGCAAGGCATTGATGGGCTGGCCGCCCAGCAGGATCTCCCCGGTGTCGGGGCTTTCGAACCCTGCGATCATGCGCAGGGTGGTGGTCTTGCCGCAGCCGGAGGGGCCTAACAACGTTACGAAGCTGCCCGGCGCGATGTCCAGCGTCACGTCGTCTACGGCGCGAAGGGCCTTCCTGCTCTTGGGATCCTGATAGATCTTGGTGACACCTGCCAGTTGCACGCCCTTGGGCTGATGGTGGGTTTGCATATGCGTCTCTCCTTATTGCGCGGCGCGGCGGCTGCCCCCAAAGCAGCGCATCAGCGCGTTCATCAGTACGATGGCGCCATACACGATGGCGATGAGCAGCGTGGCATAAGCGCAGGCGGGGCCGAATCGGCCGATCTCGGCCTGGGACATGATCTGGGGCGTGATGAGCTGGAAGGCGGGGGAGACCAGCAGGATCACGGCGCTGGTGGCGGTCATACTGCGCACGAAGGCGGTGACCAGGCCGCTAAAAAAGGAGTCCTTGATTAAAGGCAGTGTGATGGAGGTGAACACCTTGCCGCTGCCCGCCCCCAAGTCGTAGGCGGATTCCTCGATGGATCGGTCGATCTGTTGCAGCGCGGCGATGCCGCTGCGGGTGCCCACAGGCAGACTGCGGACGATAAAGGCCAGCACCAGGATGGCCCCGGTACCGGTGATGGCCAGGGCGCCGCTGCCGAACAGCCCCCTGTTAAAGCCCCGGATGTAGCCAATCCCCAGCACGGTGCCGGGCACCGCCATGGCGAACATGGACACAAACTCGATCAGGCCCCAGCCCCGGAACTTTTTTTTGACCACCAGGTAGGCAATGATCATGGCCAGGATGGCGGTGATGGGGGCGGCAATGGCCGAGAGAATCAAGGAATCCCGAAGGGCCTTGAACCCTACCTTGAACACGTACTGGAAGTGATCCGGAACCAGGGCATAGTTGCGTCCCCATAGCTTGAAGGCGGCCCCCAGTGGGATCATGGCATACAGGGCGATGACGAAGATCGTCAACGCGGCGCACAGCAGGCTAAGGGGGAAGGTGACCCGGCGCTCGGTGATGCGCTGACGGGGCCGGGAGGCCTTTCCCGTCAGGGTAGTAAAGGTCTTTCGCTCCAGCCAGTACTTTTCCAGGATGAACAGCAGCATGGTCAGGCCCAACAGCAGCACCGCCATGGCGGCGGCCCCGGTGATGTCATAGGCTCCGGTAACCTGCATGTAAATGGAGGTGGCCAGGGTGGAATAGCTGCCGCCGATCATCATGGGGTTGGTGAAGTCGGCCACCGATTCGATAAAGGTCACCAAGAAGGCATTGCCCAAGCCGGGCAGCATCAGCGGCAACGTCACGGTCCAAAAGACTCGAAAGGGCGCAGCACCCAAGTTGCGGGCTGATTCTTCCGTTGATGGGTCGATGTTTTTTAGCAGGCCCTTGAGCATCAGGTAGCACACCGGGAAGAAGGTGAGTACCTGGACGATGACGATGCCGTGAAAGCCCTGGATGTTGGCGTCCATGATGCCCAACAGGCCCCGGGTCACCAGACCCGCGCGGCCAAAGAGCATGATGCACGACAGCGATAGCACAAAGGGCGGCGACACGACCGGCAACACCGATACTACCCGGAAGACAGGCTGCAGCGGGGCCTTCACGTATGCATCCACATAGGCGAACAGAAAGCCGATGGCGGTGGACAACAGGCCGCTAACCAGGCCCAACCGCAGTGTGTTGGTGATGACTCCCCGGAAGGAGGCCATGCCCAGTACCCGCAGGAAGGCGTCCAGAGACACCCGACCCCCGTTGTACACGCTTTCGATCATCAGGGTCAGCAGCGGATACGCGATGAACAGGCATAAGAATACCAACAGCGCCAGGATGGTCAGTACCAGCACAGGGTCAGCCATCAGCTTTTTGCGTTCCAGGGCACGCCCGGCGGCGCTCTGCTTCACAGGGACACCCCTTCTTTCATACGTGGGCGCGGGCGGGTTTCCCCGCCCGCGCCATGCACCTTTGGTGATGTTGGATTATTCGGTCTTCAGGCGGTCATCGGCGTTGATGACGGTGTGCCATTCTTCTACAAGGGCGTTGCTGTCCTTGGCCGCGGCTTCAAAATCGTAGGGCATCAGCTTGGTGTCCTTCAGGCTGAACACGGTGACTTCCTTGGGGTCCTCCACGTTGTTAAGGGTCAGGAACTGATAGGAACCGTTGAGCTGGCCCAGCTTTGTGCACTCGCCGCTGAGGCAATAGTCGATCCACTGCTTGGCGGCGTCCGGATGCTGGGCGCCGGTAAAGATGGCAGTGGCGCCGATCTCGTAGCTGGTGCCAGAGGTGGGGGCGATCAGGGTTAGGTTGTCATAGCCCTGCAGGATCTGGTAGATGCCGTCATGCAAAAAGCCCACCGCGATGACGATTTCCCCGGGGCCCACCAGTTTGGAGGGGCCGGCGCCGCTCTTGGGGTACTGATAGATGTTCTTGTCCAGCTCAGCAAAGAACTTCATGGCCTCGTCTTTGCCATAGAGCTGCACGATGGTGTTCAGGAACTGCTTGCCGGTGCCGGATGTGCCGGGGTTGGCCAGGGCCACCAAGCCCTTGTACTCGGGGTTGGCCAGATCCATCCAGTCATAGGGCGCTTCCAGGCCCAAGCGATCCAGTTCTTCCTCGTTGCAGATAAAGCCCAGGTATCCGCTGTAGATGCCGTACCAATAGCCGGCGGGGTCGCGGTACTTGTCGCTGCGCAGGTTGACTGCGTTGGGGGATTCATAGGCGGCCAGCAGGCCGTCGTTGCGGGCCTGGTTGTAGGGATCGGTGGTGCCGCCGAACCACACATCGGCGGAGGGCTTGCCGTTTTCTTCTTTGATCTTGGCATATACCTCGCCGGTGGACAGGCGCTGATAGGAGACCTTGATGCCGGTCAGCTCCTCGAAATGCTTGCAGGCCGCCGCCAGGTACTCCTCTTCGCAAGAGCCGTAAACCACCAGTTCCGTATCCTCCGCAGTGGCGGGTATCGAGCCGAACAAGCCGCACAGCAGCACCAGCGCCAGGAGCAAGCATAACTTTTTCATGGATGATCCTCCCTTTATTGGTTGAATTTGGGTCGCAACAAGATGAGTATAGCAAGCTGGCGTGAGGGTGTCAATGCGTGGTGGACATGTTCGGATCGCTGGGTGTATACTACACGCGGATCAATGGAAGAGGAGCATCGTAGTGTCCTATACACTCGTCACCATCACCGATCCCGCGCAAAAAAGCCGGATATGCGGAAACATCCTCCGGGCGTTGCCGGACTGGTTTGGCATCGAGACCTCCATCGTGGAATACGTGGAGGAGGTGAGCGCTCTGCCGTTGTTCGCAGCTTTTGATGAGGAGACGCCCATCGGATTTGTGGCAGTGAAGGATCACAACGAGCACACCGCCGAAGTCTGTGTCATGGGGATTCTAGCGTCGCATCATCGCCGAGGTGTGGGGCGGGCGCTGATTG
>JAVBUS010000257.1:0-3684 GCA_031555125.1 Eubacteriales bacterium
GCTCATTGTGGCCCGCACCGCGCCGGAGGCGTGCCCCCACTGCGAGGGAAAACTGCGTCAGGACGAGGACGTGCTGGATACCTGGTTCTCCTCCGCCCTTTGGCCCTTCTCCACCGTGGGCTGGCCGGAGGAGACCGAGGATCTGCGCTATTTCTACCCCACCAGCGTGCTGGTGACCGGGTACGATATCATCTTCTTCTGGGTGGCCCGGATGATCTTCTCCGGCATTGAGCAGATGGGCATGCCCCCCTTCCACACCGTGCTGATCCACGGTCTGGTGCGGGATGCCCAAGGCCGCAAGATGTCCAAATCCCTGGGCAACGGCGTGGATCCCCTGGAGATCATCGACCAGTACGGTGCCGACGCCCTGCGCTTCGCCCTGACCATGGGCGTGTCCCCGGGCAACGACATGCGCTTTTCCACCGAGCGGGTGGAGTCCGCCCGCAACTTTGCCAACAAGATCTGGAACGCCTCTCGCTTCGTGTTGATGAACATCGACACCTACGAACCCCTGCCCAGCCCCGCCCGCATGGCCCTGGCGGATCAGTGGATCCTGTCCCGGTATCAGCAGGCCGTGCGCGACATCAGCGGGCATCTGGAGTCCTATGATTTAGGCTTGGCGGCCCAGCGAATGTACGACTTTGCCTGGAGCGAGTTCTGCGACTGGTACATTGAGCTGGCCAAGGCGCGGCTCAACGGTGAGGATGCCGATGGGGCCCGGGCCACCCGGGGCGTATTGCTCCACGTGCTGGACGGACTGTTAAAACTCCTGCACCCGCTGATGCCCTTCCTGTCCGACGCGGTATACCGCTACCTGCCCGGCAGTCAGGGTTCCATCATGCATCAGGAGTGGCCCCAGGTGCGGGAGGGCTACGACTTCACCCAGGAAGCCGCCCGCATGGAGGGCATCCTGGACGCCATCCGTGCCGTGCGCAACCTGCGTGCCGAAATGAACGTGCCGGTAGGCAAACGTGCCCAACTCCGCGCACTGCCCCGGGAGGGCTGGGGGGAGGCACTGGGCAGCGCGGCGCCCCTATTCCAGCGTTTGGCCTGGGTCAGCGACCTGACCATCCTGGACGCAGCCCCCGCCGGCGGTGAAAAAATGGTGGCCGCCGTCTGCCCCTCCGCCGAGCTGTACATTCCCCTGGGCGAGCTGGTGGACCTGGAGAAGGAAGCCCAGCGCCTGGGCAAGGAGTGCGACAACCTGCGCAAGGAGATCGCCCGGGCTACCGCCATGTTAAGCAACCCCGGCTTTACGGAAAAGGCCCCCGCCCAATTGGTGGCCGGTGAGCGGGAGAAGCTGACCGCCAACCAGGCCATGCTGGAGACCCTGGAAAAGCGCCTTAAGGATCTATAATAGCAAAGTGCAGGCGAAGCATATGACGGAAACACGCCCCGCCCCGCCGGGGTACTCGGCGCGGATGGAAGCGGCCGTGGCCTATATCCACGTTGCCCGGGAATCCGGCAAAAAGTCTGGTCTGGACAACATGCGCGCCCTGTGTGCGCTGCTCGGCAACCCCCAGAACGCCCTGCGCGCCATCCATGTGGCGGGCACAAACGGCAAGGGTTCCACCTGCGCCTGCATCGAGGCCGTGCTCCGCGCCGGTGGCTACCGCACCGGCCTGTACACCTCCCCTTTTTTGCAGCACTACACCGAGCGCATCCGCTTGGACGGCCTCCCCATAGAGGAGGCCGCCTTCCTGGCGGCCTTTGACCCGGTGCAAGCCGCCGTGGAACGGCTTCGGGAACAGGGCGTCTCCCCCACGGCCTTCGAGATCGGCACCGCGCTGGCACTGCTGGCTTTTGCCCAGGCCGACATGGATCTCTGCATCATCGAGGTGGGCCTGGGAGGCCGCCTGGATCCCACCAACATCATCGCGCCCCTGGTCTGTGCCATCACCGCCATCGGTCTGGATCACCAGAGCATCTTGGGGGACACCCTAGAAAAAATCGCAGCGGAAAAGGCCGGGATCATCAAGCCCGGCGTCCCCGTGGTCACCGCTCCTGCCGCCCCGGAGGTGCGCAGGGTCTTTGGCGCAAGGGTGAAGGAGGTGGCCGCCCCCTGGTACCCCCTCACCGGCCAAGAGATGGTGCCCCTTCCCACCGATCCAAGCCTGGCCCTTACCGCCCAGCGTGCCCGCTTCGTGTGGGGCGGCGCCGCCCAAGAGGTGGTGCTGCACCTGTTGGGTGCCCATCAATTGGAGAACGCTGCCACCGCCCAGGCCGTGGTGGCGCTGTTGGTAGATCTGGGCTGTGGCGTGGACGATGTCGCCGTGGTACAAGGTCTCTCCGGGGCACGCTGGCCGGGGCGTTTGGAGTGGTTCCCCGGTGCCCTTGCCACCCGTGGGGTGCTGCTGGACGGTGCCCACAACGGCCACGGGCTGCACAGCCTGGCGGGCTTTGTGTCCACGCTGCCCCCAGCGTGGCCCAAGGTGCTGCTCTGCGGCATGCTGGAAGAAAAAATCGATCCCGAGGCCCTGGACACCCTGGCCGCCCTAGCGTCCGGCTGTGTCCGGGCCGTGATCACCGCCCCGCCGGATCGCCGTGCGCTACCGCCGGATCGCTTGGCCCACGCGTTAACGGATCGGGGTCTGCCTGCTTTTGCCTGCCCGGACCTGGCGCAGGCTTTGGAAACCGCCGCCGAGGCCGCCGGACCCGGCGGCATGGTCATCGCCACCGGTTCTTTATACCTGATTGGGGCCTTGCGCGGCTTATTGGCATAGGGTCAACCGTCTTTGCGCACGCAACAAAGCATCCCACGCGAAAGGAAGGTGCCACCATGGCCTTCACCCATGTCCCCGTTCTGCTGGAAGAGGTGCTGACCCACCTGGCCCCGCACCCCGGCGGCACCTATGTGGACGGCACCCTGGGCGGTGGCGGCCACAGCGCCGCCCTCCTTGCCCGCATCGCCCCCGGCGGCGTTTTGTACGGCATCGACCGGGACGCGGCGGCCATCGAGGCGGCCTCGGCGCGCCTGTCCGCGCTCCAGACCGACGCCACCTTCACCGCCCTGCGCGGCAACTTTCACGACGCCCCCGCCCTGCTGGCGGATGCGGGGGTATCCCGGGTAGACGGTATCCTGCTGGACCTGGGCGTGTCTTCCTATCAGCTGGACACCGCGGAGCGCGGCTTCTCCTTCCATACGGATGCCCCACTGGACATGCGCATGGATCAGCGGCAAACCCTCACCGCCGCCGCCCTGGTCAACACGGGCTCTGCGGCGGAGCTCACCCGCATCATCCGGGACTATGGCGAGGAGAACTGGGCCGCCCGCATCGCCCAGGTCATCCTGGAGCACCGGGCCCAAAAACCCCTGGAAACCACCGCCGATCTGGTACGGGCCATCGATGCCGCCGTGCCCAAAAAGGTGCGCATGCAGGCCGATGGTCACCCGGCACGGCGCACCTTCCAGGCCCTGCGCATCGCAGTCAACGACGAGCTTGCCCCCTTGGAGAAAGCCCTGGAGGATTGCGTGCGCCTATTGGCCCCCGGCGGCGCGTTATGCGTCATTACCTTCCATTCCCTGGAGGATCGGATCGTCAAGCACACCTTCCGTCGCCTGCAGCACCCCTGCGTCTGCCCGCCCAAGGCCCCCATCTGCACCTGCGGCAAGGTGCCCACCGTCAAGGCGGGCGGTGGCGGCATCGCCCCCAGCCCGGCGGAGGTTGCCGACAATCCGCGCGC
>JAVBUS010000013.1:0-7501 GCA_031555125.1 Eubacteriales bacterium
CTAACCACCTTGCTTAGTGCGTCTCGCTCTGCACCTGTCAGTGTCACTCTGTACTTGATATTCATCCGTACACCCCCTTATCTGGATTCTACCAGATTGAGAATGCTTTAACAAGTAACTTTAAACATTACATAGTACTAGCCAGCCGAAAAAATCTCTCGCTAGCTCTTCGGCGAAATCTAATTGGAATTAGTATAAGCCGTCAAAAGGTCCAGATGCTGAGAGGGCACACCGCCCACAGCGCAGATGGATCTTTCTTGACGGCTTGTTTGCTTCACGGGACAAATTCCTGTATAATAGAATAAACCCAAGGCATATCGCACAAACAAGGAGTATCCCATGAACGAGCAAAACGCAACCTCCCGCCAGCTTACGCTGCCGCCGGAAGATAGGGTCATTACCGCCGCCCCTCCCACATTGGAATCCCGTATCAAAACCGCCATCAAAAAGCCGGGTGTGTTGCTGTCCGGTGCGGTGCGCAGCATCAAGGGCCGCGATTTGGAGACCTTAGTAGAGGAATTCTCCAGCGACGTGACCCTGGTGTTGGGTGGCCTTAGCGATGACCAGGAGCGCCTGGGCCACGAAAACGATCAGCTGCGCCAACAGATCGCCGCGCTAGAAAAGCGCCTGCGGGAACTGGAGAAGAGACAGGACGCAAAACCTAACCGCGAGGGTTTGATTCGCCGATTGACCTGGCTGTCCGTCACCTTCTTTGGCGGTGCGGCGCTGCTCTATGTCCTCAAGTTTTTGCTTACATAATCATCAGGAGGCATTCTATGGCAACTTATGACACATTGCGCGATAAATACCGCAAGCGCCAGCGCGATACCATCATGGACACCATCACGGTGGGTCTAAGTTGCGCCGACGAAATGCTGCTGGATCTGGGCCTATTGGAGGGCATCGGCGACTCGCTGGATGTGCTGAACGGCGTGTTCGGCGCGTTGCCCTTCGTTGTCATTTTGGCCACCGAAGGTGGCAAGGTGCTGCTGGGCAAAAAGGGCGGTGTCAGCGCCACCAAGAGCGCCGCCTTTCGGGCCGCTAAGACCGGCACCGCCATGGCCGTGGGCGCCGGAGTCGCCATGACCGCCGGCGGCATCGCTGCGCTGCCCGTAGCCGTTGCGGTGCATCTGCTGTTCGAGCGGCACAAAACCAAAGCCATGCTAGGACGCCGCATTGAGCGGCGTATCGAGACCGTGCGCTTTTTGCGGGACAAATGGGCTCCCCAGGCGCAGTGACGCAAAGGAACTTTCCAAATGCAAACAGGCCGCTAAACGCGGCCCGTTTGCATTTGGCTTACCGATAGTCGTGCAAATCCTCGGCGGTGGGCACTGGGTATCCGTCCTGGCGATTCGCCTCTTGATACCAAATGGCCGTGGCGCTATAGTGGCAGCGGTTGCGCTGCGCCTCGCCCCAGCAGTTTGTGTAGTATTTCTCCATAAAAGCCTCAAAGGAGGAATGGAACGGCACATTGTCGCACACATGGAAGCGGCACACCGAGGTATCGCCATTACCGTCCAGGGGCACGTTGCCGTTGGCCGCAAAGGGTGAATCGAAAAGCGCAAAGGGCGGTTCCGCCGCCCAGGCATAGCCGATATAGTCCTCACTGCCGGTGCCAAAGGTGGAGGGAAACTTTTCGCCGTCGACAAAGAACTTTTCATCGCCTTCGCCCCACCACCAGTTCACTCGGGGCTCCCCACCGTAACCGAACCACCAGGTCGCCGCATCCCCAGTGGGATAGGGCCAGGTGTCATGGATGTGCAGGTGCATGCCGCAGAAGCGCCCCGCCGTACCGTCCACCAGCAACATGGGCCAGTCCGGAAAGCGCTGACCGCCGGGCGCAAATTCCGCTTGATCCAGGTGGCGGAAAGCATCCCGATGCCACTTTGCGTGAAACCGCAGCAGGTTTTGCGCGTCCCGTAGCGCCTCGGTGATCAGCAGACAGCGCACCGCATAGGGCCGATCCCCCACGTTCTGGATCTCCACACGGGCACCCTGGGCAAAGGGCATGTACCAATGGGCATACATACGGTGGCCGTCTATACCCACCGGCCAAGTGTACGTGGGGCTTGCCGCAGGCCCGCAGCCAAAGAAGTCCCCAATGGGCGCACAGACCGCAGGCTCCGCATCCCCATCCCAGGTCATCGTGAGCACCAGGTCCCGCAGCGCCTCGCCGCCGGCCTCCGGCGGCAGTTGGAGTTGCAGACCCGTGATGGCCCCCGGGCCTTCCTGCCGCAACAGTGTGGCGTTTCCTTGGGGCGGCACCTGGCACTCCGCCGTGTGGCTACGCTGCCCATCCAGCACCCGGTGCCCCCGCAGGTATAGGTCACGATCCAGTTGCGCCAACAGTCTGCGCCCCGCCACGGAGAAATGCTCCCGGTAGTCCGGCATCGTCGTCCCCTGCGGCAACTGCGTATAGGTAAAGTGGAAATAGCGGCCCCACTCCGGGGCAAACTCAATACGGATCTCGGATTGAAACGGAATGGGCAAAAAACTGTTGTACCCGCGGGAAATATGCGGACACAGCGCGGGCAGATTCAGCGGGGCAAAGTCCTCCCCAAACCGCGTAAAGTAATCGATAAAGGGGCGGTCGATGACCGGCTGTGCCCCGCCGTCGATGTACACCCGGATGTGACCACGATTGGGCATGGCTGACCAACTGCGCCAGATCACGCCCGGCCCCTTTAAGGACAACGCCACAATGCTGCCATCCGGCAGGGTATCGGCCACACCGCCGCCATCGTCGTTGGCATCCCAATCGATGTACCGATGGGTCTGTTCGTCGTAGCGGGAATGGCGGTCGTAGCTGGAGGCGCAGCCCGCCCGTTCCCCTGCCACGGGGGGAACCGCCAACTGGTGCATGTCTGTGATCCGCCGCAAAAGTTCTTGATATGTCATGTAACCGTTCCCCTCTTTTATCCCTTGATGCCCGTCAAGGTGATCCCTTCAATAAAGTAACGCTGCCCAATGAAGAATACCACAATCACCGGCAGCACCGCAATGGTGGACGCCGCCATCATCAGGTGCCATTCCGCGTTGTACATGCCCTGGAACTGTCGCAGACCAAGGGACACCGTGTACTTGCTTGCACTGCTCAGATAGATCAACGGCCCCAAAAAGTCATTCCAGCTGCCCATAAAGGCAAACATCCCTACCACGATCATGGCGGACTTGGTCAAGGGCAACAGCACTTTGGTGAAGATCTGCAAGTAGCTGGCGCCATCCACAAAGGCCGCCTCGTCCAACTCCCTGGGGATGGTCATGTAAAACTGCCGCAGCAAGAAGATGTTGTAGGCCCCGCCCCCAAACCAGGCCGGAGCGATCAGAGGCACATAGGTGTTGGAAAAGCCCAACTGACTCCACCCCACAAACAGAGGAATCATGGTCACTGCAAAGGGCAGCATCATGCTGGCGATCAGACAGGCGAACATGACGTTGCGCCCCTTCCAGCGCAGGCGTGCAAAGGCGTAGCCGGACACCGACCCGCTGATCACGGTACCGCAGACTACCCCCAACACGATCAGCGTGGTATTGATGTAGTACCGGTCAAAAGGCACCACGGTGAGAGCCTTGGTATAGTTCTGCCAGCGGAAGGTCTTGGGGATCCAAATGGGCGGCAGCTGAAAGATCTGGCTCATGGACATAAACGAGGAGCGTACCAGCCAGTACAGCGGCAGCAGCGACACGGCACAACCGATGAGCAGCAACGGATACACCAGCAGCTTCCACCGGTTCTTGGACGAGAACAAGGATGCGCGCTTCTTCATCAGCGTTCCCCCCCTTCATAGTACACCCAACGGTTGGAGGTACGGAAGATCACCAGGGTGATGACCATGATGATGGCAAAGAGCACCCATGCAATGGCGCTGGCGCTACCCATGCGCGAGAAGGTGAACGCCTCGCGATACAGATAGAACACATAGAAAAGGCTGGCATTGTTGGGGCCGCCGTTGGTCATGATGTATGCCTCCGAAAACACCTGGAAGGAACCGATCAGCGTGGTGCAGATGTTAAAGAAAATGGTGGGCGTCATCAGGGGCACCGTGACATGGCGAAAGCGCGCAAAGGCGTTGCCGCCGTCCAGCGAAATAGCCTCGTACAGATGTCGCGGGATGTCCTGTAGCCCCGCCAGAAACACCACGGTGATGCCGCCGGTAACCCAAATACTCATCACCGACAGGGTGGGAACGACGGTTTTTTCCGCAAACAGCCATTGGCTGGTGGGCAACCCCGCGGCCCGCAGCAACTCGTTGATCAAACCGAACTCGGGGTTGAGCAGCCACATCCAGATCATGGAAATCGCCACGGCAGGCACGATAGACGGCAGGTAAAAGATGGTGCGGTAAATGGACTTGCCACGCACAGGCTGATTGAGCAAAATAGCCAGCAAAAACGCGTAGATGATCTTGAGCGGCACGCTATACAATACGTATTGACCCGTCACGCCCAGGGCCTTATAAAAGTACGGGTCATTGCCCGAGAACATGTTGCGGTAATTGCCCAGGCCAACAAAGCTCATCTTCCCGCTAATGGAGTAGTCGGTAAAGCTGAAGTACAGACTGGCCACCATAGGGCCCAGCACAACCAGAAAAAAACCCAGCACCGCGGGCAACCCAAACAGCCACCCCGCCAGGTTTTCCTTGGCCTCCATGCTGCTCTTTTGCTTCTTGCGCACCAAGGCTTGCGTATGCATACGAATGCACCTCCTTTCCAGATGGAAGGGGCTTGCGCCGGCTTATGCCCCGCGCAAGCCCCCCGGTAGGCTTTGAAACAATGATCGCTTACTTATAGGTCCAGCCGCCAACCAGCGGGGCCACCTGGGGCGCGATCTCATCCATGGCCTCTTGCGCGGTTTTGGAGCCGTTCCACACGTTGTCCAGAGCCGGCCAGATCAGCGCGTCGATCTCCGCAAAGTTTACCACGTTGTTCTCCGGCGAGGGCATCACGTTCTCGAAGGTGGAACGCATGACGGCGTCCTGGAATCCAGCGGGACGGCCCGGCAGGTCCTCGGAGGCCCACTGCTTGATCTTCTCTGGATCGGTGTACCAGCTCTTGAGCTGCGGCAGCCACAGACCTTGGTGCAGGGAGAGTACGTTCTCCGGGTTGATGAGCCAGTTATGCAGCTTCAGAGCCGCTTCCACGTTTTTCGTGCTCTTGAAGATAACCAGGGAACCGCCATGGAAGAAGGACTTGTACTCCTTGAGGATGGGCAGTACGCCCACGCCCCAGTTAAGCTCCTCGGCTTGGGCCAGGTCGGAGTGGGTCCAGGAACCGGTGATGGACATTGCCACCCGGCGGGTCTGCAACGCCACGGAGGTAGAGGGCAGGCTAGCGGCCTGCACCGCAGTGGGTGCCACATGGTGCACGTTGATCAGGTCAGCGTACTTCTGGATGGCCTCGGTGGCCTCGGGCTTGTTGAGGGTAAACTCCTTGCCATCCTCGCTGAGCCAGGTGCCGCCATTGGACAGCACCAGAGGATACCACACGAACCACGCCGTGGCGAAGTTCACGCCGTACTGCTGGATGTTTTCCGGATCAAAGTCCGGGCTGGCGGCATTGTTACCATTGCGGTCGATGGTCAGTTTCTTCGCCACATCGACGAACTCATCCCAAGTCCAGGCATCCGCGGCCTTGGTGGGCGGCAGATCAACACCCGCCTCGGTGAACATGTCGACATTGTACATCAGGGAGGGGGTTACACTGGCCTGGAACGGGCCCGCGCTCTCCGTGGGCGACCAGTTCCACCAGCAGAAGTCTACCACGTCATCCGCAGAAATCGCCGGATCCAGCTGGGCGATCTCGTGGTAGTTGTACAGCAGGCCATCCTTGCCCATCTGGATCTTCCAGGGGCCGGAATAGCTGACGTCCGGCGCTTCGTTGCCGGCGATCATGGCGTTGAGTTTGGTGACGAAGTCATCCGGAATGTGCATCAGCTCCACCTTGATGTTGGGGTTCACTTCCTCAAAGGCGTGCACGGCATTCTCGATGCCTTCCTTCTCGGAGCTGGATCCCCAATACGCAAAGCGCAGGTTCACCACATCGTCCGCCAGGACGGGGATGGCCAGGCTCGCGCACAGGCAGAGGACCAGGAGCGTCGACAGAAGCTTCTTCATGTACCTTCCTCCTCATGATTTGTGTGATGCATCGCAGCATCCATGTATGGTCATCATAAGAGATGCACCGCATGTTGCTCAAGATGCAAAATCATTGGATTCTTGTACATTGATCGTCAGCTTGCACAATCGCCCTGGCCCATTCGCCGCAAAAGCGTCAATTTTACCTTTTATGCTGCTCCGCAACCCGCCGCACCTTGTCCAGGGACATGCGCACGACGATCTCGCAGCCCTCCCCCTCCCGGGTGCGAATGGTCAGCCCATACGCATCCCCAAAGAGCAGCGTCATGCGCCGCTGCACATTGTACAGTCCCACGGATTCACCGCGCCCCTCCAATAGCTCCTCCGCCTTTTGCGCAGACATGCCACCGCCATTGTCGCGCACGATGCACACCAGCGCGTCCCGCTCTTGGCCGATGTGCACATCGATGATGCCGCCCTCGGTCATGTCATGAAAGCCGTGGAGGATGCTGTTCTCTAACAGCGGCTGCAGGAACAGCTTTGGCACCGCGTACGCAAGGCACGCCGGATCTACATCCCAGCGCACCACGAACAGCCCCGCAAACCGCTCCGACATGACCATCAGGTACTTCTCCAACCAGTCGATGTCGTCGGCCAACCGAGTATACTCCTGCTTGTTGTTGCTGGTGTACTGCAGCATCCGGGACAGGGCTACGATGAGTTGGCTGGTCTTTGGATCCCTCCCCTTCATGGCATACCAGTTGATGATGTTGAGGGTATTGTAGATATAATGCGGATTGAGCTGGGCGGTCAGGATCTGGACACGGGCCTCCTGCTCGCTGAGCTTGATGGCATAGTTTTCATCGATAAGCTGGCGCAATGTCATACTCATGCTGTTAAAGCTGTGCACCAGGTACGAAAACTCATCCTCATGCTCGTCAGGAATCTGGGTGGAGAATTCGCCGGCCTTCAGCGCCTCCACCCCCCGTATCAAATGGGCAGTGCGCCGGTTGATCAGCGAGATCACCAGCACCGTGGCCAGCAGCACCGTCAGTACCATGACGACCGTGCTGGCCACAAAGGCCTGCTGGGTACTGCGCCGCATGCCTTGCGCCAAAATATCCTGCGGGAAAACCGCAACGCTGGTCCACCCTGTCTGGGGCAGGGTATCGAAACACAGGGTGATATGTTGGCCGTTAGCCAAGGTCGCATATAGCATCCCCACGCGCTTCGCTTGCATCTGCTGCCATAGTTCCGGCGTGAACACATCCGCCATTACCTGACCGCCGGATAGCATGGTACCGCCCTTTGTATCCAGAATGTAGTAACTTGCCCCCGGCAGGCTGGCGATGTTCCGGTACAGGATGTCGTGCATCTCCTGATCCGACAGCAAGACCCGGATAATGGGTCGATCCTGTCCCGCAGGC
>JAVBUS010000173.1:0-3868 GCA_031555125.1 Eubacteriales bacterium
CACAGCCTTGAGCATGGCTGCGGACAGCTCCCCGGTGTAGGCTCCGCTGTCCTTCCAGTGCATGTTTTGCGCGCCCAACCTGATGTTGGTGCCCGCGATGGCCTGGGCCACGGCATGCAGATCCACGGCAGGGACGCAAACTACAACCTCGCACCCGGCATCGGCCACCAGGGACTTCATGCCTTCCACCAGGGCCACGGCCTCTGCAGGGGTCTTGTTCATCTTCCAGTTTCCGGCGATAATCGGTGTACGCATATTTTTTCTCCTTTTACAGTCGGAAGGGCAGATCGCTCTGCCCCGCTGTCGTCGTTTATCTACTTGTCGTTGAGCGCCGCCACACCCGGCAGTTCGATGCCCTCCAAGAACTCCAGGGACGCGCCGCCGCCGGTGGACACGTGGGTCATCTTTTTAGCAAAGCCCATCTGCTCCACGGCCGCCGCCGAGTCGCCGCCGCCGATGATGGTGACGCCCTTGCACTCGGACATAGCCTTGGCGATGGCCCGGGTGCCATCCGCGAAGTTGTCAAACTCGAACACGCCCATGGGCCCGTTCCAGATCACGGTCTTGGCGCGCACCACTTCGGCAGCGAAGATGACTTGGGTGTTGGGCCCGATATCCATGCCCTCGAAACCGTCCGGAATATCCTGAGAATGCACGGTGATGCGCAGCGCATCGTTTGAGAAATCATTGGCAGCTTCGTTGTCCACCGGCAGCATGAGGCGCACACCCTTGGCCGCCGCTTTTGCCAGCAGTTCCTTGGCCAGATCCACCTTGTCGGCTTCCAGCAAGGACTTGCCAATGTTGCCGCCCAAGGCCTTTTGGAAGGTGTAGGCCATGCCGCCGCCGATGATCAGCACATCCACCTTTTCCAGCAGGTTGTTGATGACGCCGATCTTGTCGCTGACCTTGGCGCCGCCCAGAATGGCCACGAAGGGATGCTCCGGGTTCTCCAGCGCCTTGCCCATGACTTCCAGTTACTTTTGGATCAGGTACCCAGCCACGGCGGGCAGATAATGGGCCACACCCTCGGTGGACGCATGGGCGCGATGGGCGGTGCCGAAAGCGTCGTTGACATACACCTCCGCCATGTCCGCCAGCGCCTTGGAAAAGGCCGCGTCGTTGGCCTCTTCTTCCTTATGGAAGCGCAGGTTTTCCAGCAGCATCACCTCGCCGTCCTTTAAGTCCGCGGCCATGGCCGTGGCAGAGGGGCCGATGACGTCCGCGGCCAGCTTCACTTCCTTATGCAACAGTTGGGCGAGGCGCTCGGCAACCGGGGCCAGCGAATACTTCATATTGACTTCGCCCTTAGGACGGCCCAGGTGCGAGCACAGGATCACGCGCGCGCCCTGCTTGACCAAATACTCGATGGTCGGCATCGCGCCCACGATACGATTTTCGTCAGTGATGTGCTTGTCCGCATCCAGCGGCACGTTAAAGTCGCAGCGTACCAGCACCCGCTTGCCCGATACTTGGATGTCTGCGATGGTTTTCTTTGCCATGATGCACACTCCTTCAGCTTACTGTCAATCGGTTATATCTGGTGCAGCGTCACCGGCCTTTGCCGACGAGCGCTCGCGTCCATTCTATCACGTTGCCCGGTCGTTGTCGACCACAGACGGCGCATTTCGCCGGATTTCCAGCATCCGATGGGCCGCCGATTCATCGGTGACCAGCACCGCCTGGGTTCGCCCGCGCAAGACGGCCAGGATAGCCTCCGCCTTGCTGGCCCCTGCAGCCACCGCCAGTTGCTTGGGCAGTTTTGCAATGGTCTCCACTGCCAAGCCTACGCTGCTGGCGGTGTATACCACCTGGCCCTGACGGTCGAAGTAGTAGCCCAACGCCTCGGCCACCGCACCCTTGTCCATAATCTGGGCCGCCAACTCCGGGGCCAGCCGCCGGTGGGTCAGCATGGTGTCCGCCCGCCCGATGCCGTGGACCAGCATGTCCGTCCCCTGGAGCCGGTCAAAGGTTTCGCGCACGTCCGGCATCTTTAGGATTTCTTGCCATGCGCCGGGATCCATGTGATCCGGCAAATGCAGCAGCCGGTGTCGGCCGCCCAGTCTGCGGGCCATTTCCTCGGCCAGGGTGTCCGCTTGCGTCTCCACGGTGCGACCCATGCCGCCCCGTGCCGGGAGCACCAGCACGTCCATGGATCCTCCGGCAGGCAATTGGGCCGCCACCTGGGCCACTGTGGTGCCGCCGGTTACCGCCAGCACCTCCCCGGGCTTAAGCCACTGGCGCAGCTGCTGCGCCGCCACACGGCCCACTTCGTGCTGCACCTGGGCGTCACCCTCCGCATCCCCGGGGACAATGCACGCCCGGCCGATGCC
Organism: Eubacteriales bacterium; assembly: GCA_031555125.1. GTDB lineage: Bacteria > Bacillota > Clostridia > Christensenellales > Aristaeellaceae > WQXF01. Next base: position 2,331 of record JAVBUS010000173.1, read on the forward strand.
CAGGAGCTGGGTCAGGCTGTTCTCCAGTACTGACAGACCGCGCAGCGTGTGGCTGATAGCCCGGGCGCCGTCCAGCACCCCATCGGCCAAAGGCGTCACTGCCATCCCCGCTGCATCCAGGTCAATCAGTCCTGCGTCACGCAGCGCTGCGGCCACGCCGCGGATTTCACGCTCGGACAGGCGCAAACGGTGCGCCAAGGCACGCCGCCCAATGGGCTGTAGCATGGCGATACGCTCCAGCACCCATGCGCGCTTGGATAGCTCATCCAACAGATCCGGGGCCAGCATCCCCATGATGTGCAACTGCTCCTGCTCCATATGCTCCTCGCGGGGGATTTTCGTCCCGCCCGTCCAGATTTGTCCCAGTCAAGGATAGCATAAGTACAGGTACTTTGCAACCAGCGGGATGGTTTTTCACCGAATGATCACAGTGCCGTCAGCACGACAGCCATCACCGCGCCAGGGAGGCCAAACACACCGGAGATGGTCAGCGTCACCAGGTTCACGCTTACCCCGGTCCACAGCGCCTGGGCCGCAAACAGCCCGCCTATGCCCAACAGGGCATGCACTGCCCATCGCCACCCCCGGCGGCCCACCAACGCACGTCCCGCCACATACAGCACCATCAACAATGCCGCCAGCAGGGCGACCCACTCCCAGGATACCGTCATGGGATTCCCCTCCTCCATAGATGCTGGAGCAGTATATGCGGACATGGCACCTCCACAGCACATCCTCTTTCTGCTTGCCCCATCCGATCGGGATGCTATCCTGAACGCAAAATGCGGAGGCGCTCACTGATGGCGCTGCCGCTCTGCATTGCCTTGGCTCCATGCAATGTCTGATCCCGGACGGGATTTGTATGGAGCGCGGCCCCTACCCTTCCCCACCGGTCTTTGCCCATTCCATCCCCGACAAGATCGGAAGGAGCTAAGCAATGAAGAAGGTACACTTTTTCCGGCATGCGGGATTTTCTTATCCCGTGGGGTTTTCTTGGGCGGGCACCTGGCCGACCACGTGTTTGAGCCATTGATGGCCGCGATATCCCCCATGCAGCAGTGCTTGGCGGCTCTGTTCGGTACCGGAAAAGACTCCGGCGGGCGTGATGCTCTTTATGGTGAGCGCGGTGGGATGTGTATCCAGCTTTGATTGCCTTATACTAATTCCAATTAGATTTCGCCGGAGAGCTAGCGAGAGATTTTTTCGGCGGGCTAGGAGCCCGAGGGAGACGTCGCCGGCAGCTACGTTGACCGTGGCGCGACAACGCCTGCCGGTAAAATATCCGCTGGATCTCGGCGTGCATCTATTTGGATTTAGTGTCCACTGACCAAAACTCATTTTCAGAGACTCAAAACTCCAAGCCGCTCATTTCTGGGAAAAAAGCACAAACTCCAAATAAGGGACAAAAGAGAGCGGAGTCTCTTTTGCAAATTCATGGATAGGAAAACAAGGTGGATGACCACCTCGCTGGTGTGCTGGAGCTTCATTAGGATTCGGCCCAGGGAGTAGCGGCGCTTACCTACCCCGAAGGCGCATTC
>JAVBUS010000193.1:0-8254 GCA_031555125.1 Eubacteriales bacterium
ACGGCTGTCTGCAAGCCGGGGTGCCCATCGACGCCATCGGCATCCAGTCCCATCAGCATCAGGGCACTTGGGGACTGGAGAAGTTGCAGGAGGTGTAGGCGCGGTTTTCCGGCTTAGGTCTGCCCATTCATTTTACGGAAAACACGCTGATCTCCGGTGATCTGATGCCCGCCCATATCGAAGACCTGAATGACTGGCAGGTGGATCACTGGCCCTCTACCCCGGAGGGGGAAGCGCGCCAGGCGCGGGAAGTGGCGGAGATGTATGAGACGCTGTTTGCCCATCCGCTGGTGGAGGCCATCACCACCTGGGACGCTGTGGACGGCAAGTGGCTGGGGGCCCCGTCCGGTCTGCTGCGGGCCGACAACAGCCCCAAGCCTGCCTATGAGGCGCTTCGGGAGCGGATTTGCGGCACCTGGTGTACCCGGGAAACCCTGACCACCGACGCGGAAGGCCGGGTACGGGTGCGCGGATATCAGGGGGACTATGCGCTGCAATGCGGAGATGCTCAAGGTTCCTTCCTGCTGGCGCGGGATGGGCAGGATGAAGTGATTGTGCTGTAATGCTAAATCCAAATAGATGTACGCCGAGATACAAAAGGGAACCCGGTCGCGATCTGCCGCAGCCGGGTTCCCTTTTTGTTTACTTACCGGGGGCCAGGGTCAGCTTCCACGTGAAGCGATCCGGGTTGAATCGGTATCGTTCCAACAAATCCGGTCCACAGCTGTTGGAACCGATGCCGCTTTGGGCATAATCAATGCACAGTACGGTGTCCCCGCAGGGTGTCAGCTCGAAGTTGTGCGGCTTCTGGGTGAGCTCTTCCTGGGTGTAGGGCGAGATGGTAAAGGAGAACGGGGCATCGCCACAGGCCGTCAGCGCGCAACCGTCGCCGGAGACTTTGACATAGTCGCAGCCATCATGGGCACCGTTTTCCTGGGGTTTGATATAGTCCACATGATTGGCTGCCGCAGTGGTGCGGAAGATTCCCTGCCAGGAGGCATTGCGCTTATCTTGGTAGCTATCACAAGGACCATAGCCAAAGTACTCAGCCGCGGCCACATCCTTGGGCAAGAACAGACGCAGGCCAAAGCGCGGCAGAAAGGGCAGCGCCGTATCCTTTTGTGCCGACAGGGTCATATCGATGCGGCCTGCTCCGTCGATGGCGAAGGACACGTCCATGGTCAGGACGCGCTGACGATAGATCGCGGCCAGTGACAGGTTGGCGGTGATGACGACAACCTGCCCCTCCGCCACGGCATGGGCCGCATACACGCGGGCTTGGGGGCGGTCATACCCCGCCGCTTCCCACTCGGCGCGTATGTTGCGATCGTTGTCCGTGGGTGCGCGCCACAGGTTGTACTCCATGGGCCGGGTAATCAGCGCATGGTTATCGTGCACCAGTTGATCAAACAGGCCGCTATGGGTGTCGAAGCGGTACCGGAAGGCATCGCCAGTGATGAGGATATAGCGCCCTTCCCGGGCGATGGCGGGGGCTTTGCCGCCGGTCAAGGCCAACGCGGGCCGGACACGCCCCTCACGCAGGATCAGCTGGTCAAAGCCCAGCTCGTGGCCCGCAGGTACCAGCGCGGTGGCGACCTTTTGGGTGTACATCAGGCGCAGCATGCACTTGCCGCCCTGGGCCGGGATGGTCACAGGCAGCGGGGTCTCCCCCGTGGCATGGGGCGCCAGGTCGGGCAGCGACACCGTGCCGCTAGCGGTAACGATACCGTCCATCGTCAGCTCATAGGCGCATTGCACCATTTCACCAAGGCCAGTAAAGTCGTAATGGTTGGTCCACCGAATCATCTGCCGATCAGCCAGCCACTGCGCCCGCACGGGACGGATGACCTGTTTATACTCCAAAATGCCGCTGTGCAGGCTGCGATCCGGGACCACCAGACCGTCCATGCAGAAGTTGCCGTCGTGGGGATACTCGCCAAAGTCTCCGCCGTAATAGTACTTGGGGCGACCATCGTTGGTCGTGCCCATGCGGATGGCGTGATCGCAGAATTCCCAAACGAATCCGCCACACATGCCGGGGTACTTATCGATCAGCTCTTGATAGTCCAAGGCATCCCCCGGGCCGTTACCCATGGCATGGATGTATTCGCACATGATCAAGGGGCGCCTGTCTTTTCCGCTGGCAAAATACTCTTCGATATATGCCAATGGGGGATACATGCGGCTGTATATGTCACACATGGACGTATCGTTCTGGCGGTGCGGAGACAGATGATGCATACCCTCATAGTGCAGCAGGCGTGAGGGGTCATATTCCTTCACCCAGCGCCCGGCGTGCTCGAAGTTATCCCCAAAGCCCGCTTCGTTGCCCATGGACCAGATCACCACACTGGCACTGTTTTTATCCCGGATCACGTTGCGCTGGATCCGATCCAAAATAGCCTGTTTAAAGATGGGCATGCAGGCGATGGCGCTATACTTTTCTTCATAAGAGAAGGGGTTGACCGGGTCGCGTTCCCGCTTGGTATCGTGATAGATGGTCACGACGCCGTGGGCTTCCACATCACTCTCGTCGATGAGGTAAAAGCCCAGTTCATCGCACAGCTGCACCGTCCAGGGCGCGTTGGGGTAGTGGCTGGTGCGGATGGCGTTGATGTTGTGCCGCTTCATGATGCGCAGATCCCGCAAGAACTGCTCCCGGCTGATGGTGTAGCCGGTTTCCGGATCGCTGTCGTGGCGGTTGACGCCCCGGAACTTGATGGGCACACCGTTGAGCAGCACCACCCCATCCCGCACGCGGATCTCGCGAATACCGACACGTTGGGCAATATACTCGTCGCCCGCCTGGAGCATCAAGGTGTATAAAACGGGGTGCTCCGCATTCCACAGCAGGGGCTGTTCCACCGCAAAAGCCAGTGTATCGCCCTTTCGCCGGGTTTCCCCTATCTGGGTGCCGTCCGGGGCGTACAGGGTACCGGTCACCGGGACGGGCGCCCCGGCAAAGGCGCAATCCACCGTGATGTCCGCATGGGCGTTATCCTGGGACAGGGACGTGTGCACAAAATAATCCCGCAGATGCTCCGCCGGGCGATCCAGCACGTACACATCCCGGAAGATACCGCTCATGCGCAGCTTGTCCTGATCCTCTAAATAACTGCCTAAGCACCACTTGAGCACCCACACGGTCAGGGTGTTGTCGCCGTCCTGCACATAGGGGGTGATGTCAAACTCGCTGGTGCTGTGTGATACCTGGCTAAAGCCCACGAACTGACCATTGACCCACACGTACTGGCAGCTATCCACACCCTCAAAGTTGAGGAGATAGACCCTACCCGCCTGCTTGTTGAGCAGGAAGCGCCGCTGATACACGCCGCACGGATTCTCGTGCGGTACATAGGGCGGATCGTACGGAAAGGGGTAGCGCACGTTGGTATATTGGTGCCGGTCGCAACCATGCTGTTGCCACACCGACGGCACCGGGATGGTCCGCGCGAAGTCGATATGGGAAGGAACCGCCTCCATCCGCGGATAAAACGCGAAATCCCATTCGCCATTGAGCGACAGAAACTGCGCGGATTGCTCACGGGCTTCATGGCGGGCCGCATCCGGGCAAGAAAAGGGCATGTAGTAAGACCGGTTCGGCAGGGTCCCTACATGGAGCATCTCCGGGTTCTCGTGGTACAGTGTCGGCAAATGGCTCACTGCGTTATCCTCCGGCTTCCTTTATTGTTCGCGCTGGGCGACGCTTACAGTGCGCAACGAACGGCCTGGCCATCCTCCTGGGCTTTGAAGGCCGCGTCGATGACCCGCATCACGCGCAGTGCCTGCTCGGGCCGTACGATGAGTTCCGCCGTGCCGTCCAGCACCCCGGCGATATTTTGATAAAAGTCCGCCCAGTCGGTCTCCACTTGGGGCAACTCCAACTGCTGCGTGGTGTATACGGGACGCGGGGCCATGGTGCGGGTGGGGCCGGCTTCCGTATAGACGATGTCCTCGTCCCAGGTCATCTCTCCGCTCTCATTGAGCTTGACGATGCGGCCCTTGCAGCTCCAGTCCTCCACGGCCATGGTGCCATCGGTCCCATGCACGCGCCAGCGGGGCAAATTGATAAAGCAATTGGTCACCAAATCGATCTGGTAGTACAGACCGGAAGCGAACCGCAGGCTGATCTTGCAGTTGTCATCGATCTCGTCGGAGGTGATGCCTTGCAGGCTGGCAGACACTTCCACCACCTGTTCCGGGATCATGTCCAGGGCTTGGTCGATCATATGAACGCCCCAGTCCAACAGCATGCCGCCGCCGTGGCGCTTGTACCCGCGCCAGCCATGCATCGCGCCGCGGGAGCCTTCCACACGGGACTCGATATAATAGGGCTTGCCAATATCCCCGCTATCCAGGACGGCGCGCACGATGCGGTAATCCCGGTCCCAACGGCGGTTCTGGTGGATGGAAAACAGCTTGCCGGTGCGCTTGGCCACGGCCATCATCTCTTGCAGTTCCCCGGCATTTAGGGCCACCGGCTTTTCGCACACCACGTTTTTGCCCGCTTCCAGGCAGCGGATGACCAAGGGCTTATGAAAATCGTTGGGCGTTGCCACCGTCACGATGTCGATCCGTTCGTCCGCCAGCAGCGCATCCAGGCTGTCATAGGCCGTCAGCCCGTTTTCCCGCGCCTTGTCCAAAGCCTCGGGACGGATGTCGTAAGCGCCGATCACCTCGATCTGGGGGATCTTTTCCTTGATATTCTGGTGATGCCAACCGGCCATACCGCCATAACCAACCAGTGCCAAACCATGCTTCATATCCAAATCCTCACCTTTACTCAAAATGTGTCGCACTATGCATGACTGTATCACCGTGTCCCCGCGCAGTCAAGCCCCATTCTGCCACTTTTTACAGAGAAAAGACGAGGCGGTGTTTACCGCCCCGTCTTTGGAAAGTCGCCGCCTTACTTGCTCTTAAAAGCCGCCCAAATTTCCTGGAACTTGGCTTCGTCATCGCCCAGGAACTGAATGTACTCCGCCTTGTCCAGCATATCCTGGGGCACGTTGAGTGCAGGCTCGGTGTGGAACACTTCGGAGAGCAGCGGCTCGGAAGCCTCGTTGGGATTGTTGTACATCTGCACCTCTGCAATGACCGCGCCGATTTCCGGCCGGAGCAGGAAGTCCAGAAACAGGTTGGCGTTCTGCGGGTGCGCTGCCTTGGCCGGGATCACAAATCCGTCGATACCAAAACCCACGCCTTCCTTGGGGTACACCACCTTCAGGTCGGGGCGCTCCTGGTGGGCCATGACGGCGAAGGGGGTGAACATGTAGCCCACCGCGCACTCACCGGAGATCAGCTGCTGATGGGGGGTATCATAATCGAACAGGCGCACATTGGGACGCAAGCCGTTCAGCTTCTCCGCAGCCTTGGCCAGCAGCTCCGGCTCGGTGGAGTTGAGGGATCCACCCAGGGTCTTGAGCGTGATGCCGATGATGTTGCGGGCATCGTCGATGAGCACCACGCTGTCCTTGAGCTCGGGAGACCATAGATCCTCGTAGCTGGTGATCTCGAAACCGACCTTGGCCGGGTCGTACACGATGGTGGGCGTACCCAGCACATAAGGCACCACGTACTCGCTCTGGGGATCGAAGTATTGATTGAGGCAAGCGGCCTTCAGGTTCTTAAAGTTGGGGATCAGTTCCTTGTTCAAGGGTTGCAGCAGGTTTAGGGTACGGGCGGCATCCAGCACGTAGTCCGACGCCAGAATCACGTCGTACTCCGCGCCGCCGGTGGCGTGCAGTTTGGTCAGCATTTCGTCAGTGCTGCCAAAGGGGATGTAGTTCACCTTGATGCCGGTCTCCGCGGTAAAGGGTCCCAGCACGGTCTCATAGTCGATGTAGCCTTCCCAGCTGAAGACGTTGAGCACCTTTTCTTCCTCCGCCGAGGCCATCACGGGCAGCATCAAAGACAGTGTCAGTGCCAGGGCCAATGCCATCGCAAGCAATCTTTTCATGGGGTCCGCCTCCTTAGAACAGTAGATTTGTGGAATCTATGCACATCATCCTGGGTTGGATGAGGTCGCCGTGGGTTCGTTGGCTTTGCGGACGCGCAGCAGTTGGGACAGGGCCACCAGTACAAACACACTGCCCAGCAGGATGGAGCACAGCGCGTTGATCTCCGGGGTGACGCCGGTCTTGAGCGCGGAGTAGATCTTGAGCGGCATGGTGGTGACGCTGCCGTTGACAAACGAGGTGATGATCACGTCGTCCAGCGACATGGCCAAGGCCAACAACATGCCGGAGAGCACCGCCGGGGAGATAAGGGGCAATGTCACGGTGACGAACACCCGCAAGGGGCTCGCCCCAAGATCCCGGGCGGCCTCCTCCACGGAAGGATCCATGCCCACCAGACGGCCCTTTACATTAATGAAGACATAGGGAATGCAAAAAGTGGTGTGCGCTACCACCAAGGTCGGCATGCCGAAGGAAACACCGATTGCGGAAAACACCGCCAGATACGCCATCCCCATAATGATCTCCGGGATCATGATGGGCAACGTAGAAAATGTCTCCAGTACGCCCTGGCCCCGGAAACGGGTCCGGGCCATGCCCACGGCACCGATGGTGCCAATGAGGCCGGAGGCTAGCACGCTCCACCCTGCCAACTCCAGGCTACTGACCAGAGCCTGGCCCATGTTGGCGTTCTGGAACAACTTTTGATACCAAGCCGTGGTAAAGCCCGCCCATGCATAGTACTTGGAATCATTAAAGGAGTACAGAATCACCATCACGATGGGCAAGTACATGAACAGCAGCACCAAGGTCATGTATATCGAAGAAAAGACGCGGCGAGGTTCGCCCCTGCGCTTCTTCACTCAAAACACCCCCAAGTCGCCGCCGCCCAGACGGCGATAGATCCAGAGGATGGCTGTGGTCATGCCCATCAGCGCCATGGATAGCGCCGCCCCCAGGGGCCACTCCCGCGCCTTGAGCAGCTGATCGCGGATCAGGCTGCCGATGAGCATATCGTTGGAGCCGCCAAGGAGGTCGGAAATGAAATAGATGCCCATGGAGGGCACAAATACCAACACACACCCCGCCATGATGCCGGGAAGGGTCAAGGGCAGCGTGACGGTGAAAAAGGCGCGCCGTGGAGAGCTGCCCAGGTCGCGAGCGGCTTCCACGCAGTGCCAGTCCACCTTTTCCACCGCGGAATAAGCGGGCAGGATCATAAAAGGCAATAACGAGTACACCATGCCCAACAGCACGGCGCCGTAATTGTAAAGCAATTTAAGGGGCGCATCAATCAGGCCGATGGACTGCAAGAGACTATTGATGGGGCCGTTGGCCAATAACAGGATGCGCCAACCGTACACGCGCACCAACGCATTGGTCCAAAAGGGCACCACCACCAGCAACATGAGTAGGTTACGACGGCGGGGCGCGGTACGTGCCATGTAATACCCAAAGGGGTAACCAATCAGCAAGGTGATGACCATGGTACTCAGCGCCAGGAGCACGGAACTGGTCAGTACCTTTTGATACATGCTGTCGCCAAACATGCGCAGATAGTTGTCCAGTGTTACCGGGCCGGTGACACCGAAGACCTCGCCCCGGTGCAAAAAGCTGATCACCAGCACATACAGCAAGGGCAACCCTACAAATAGTATGGCAAAGAGCGCCATGGGCAGGATCAGCCACAAGGCCGTGGTATTCCGTTTTTTGTGCGCCGCCAGGGATGCGGGCGGGCGCAGGGCGTCACCGGTCATGGCGTCCACCCCCTATGATGGCGACCTGGGAGGGATCCCACCACAGGTACACCTTGGTACCCAGGGCAAGGGCCTCGTCGGCGCGGCCGTGGCCGCTGGCGGTCAACTCAGTTCCATCCGCCAAATGGATGCGGGTAATGAGGGCGCCCCCGGTGTATCGGGTCTCCTGCACGGTGCCGGTCAGGGTGAAGGCGTCGTGCGGCACCGTATCGTAGTGCAGGCGTTCGGTGCGGATACACAGACTCAAGGCCTGCCCCGCCGGTATATGCTCCTGGGGCGCTCTGGCCTGGACGGTCTGCTGCCCACAGGTCAGGGTGGCCACCTGCCCTTGCGCAGCGGTCAAGGTGGCTTCCAACAAGTTGGTTTGGCCGATGAACTGGGCCACAAAGCAGGTATCGGGGTGCTCATAGATTTGGCCGGGAGATCCGATCTGCTCAAAGTTGCCCAGGTTCATCACGGCAATGCGGTCGCTCATGTTGAGCGCTTCTTCTAGATCGTGGGTAATGATGACACAGGAGATGCCCAGCCGCTCATGCAAGC
>JAVBUS010000102.1:0-6165 GCA_031555125.1 Eubacteriales bacterium
GCCGTTGTGCGGCATTTGGCGTTGGACATCCTCAAACAGTATCCGGAGAATATCAGCCTCGCTAGAAAACGCAGGCGTTGCTCCTATGATGACTCTTTCCTCGAAAATGTTTTGCGTTCCGTTCATGCGTAGGCCGTGGCACCATGATTTTCATCCATGACATTTGCGTGAAATTATGTTATTATATTGTGTCGGAATATTGTATCGGATCATCACGTTTGGAGGAGTTTCCCATGAAGTGTGCAAAGTGCGGGCAATGGAATCAGGCCTCTTTGCCGCGCTGCTTCCGGTGCGGTGCAGACTTGCCGCGCCAGCAAAATGATGAGATCGCTGCAAAACCATCATGGCAAGAATCCTTGCGCATGGCGGAGCCGCAGGAAACATATATCGACTTCGATCCCGAAGCCGAGGCGGTACGGCTGCTCCCTTCAGATGAAATCAGGCGTGAGCTGTTGGGCAAAGAAGTGGACATGCTCAAGGAGCGGCGTCAGCGTGGCCAATTGCAGCTGGCCCACCTGCGCCAGCACGCGCGCCAAGCCAAGGAATCCATTGCTAACGCTGCCATCATCCGTCCCTTGACCGAGGAAGAGGAGATGCAATCTCTCCTAAGACCAGAACCGGTCCATGACCTGGATGCGGATGCGCGAGTACCCGGCACTGTGCGCGATCATCCCTTGGACACAACGTCCCACAGGAAACGCTCCCGCCGCATGCGTGGCACTGAGCACCCGGACGAATGGCGACATCAAACCGATGCGGCGTGGCGCGCACAAGAAGAATTCCATTTCGTGGACGACGATAGTGCCCCCGTCTTGTACGACGGCTACACCCCCTCGCCTTCGGATCGGGTCATGGGCGCCCGTGGTATGGATCCGGATCCCATGATTGCCGAGCGGGAAAAGGCTTCTTGGACGGCGTCCCGCTACCCCGCAGTGTCCACTACCTTTGAGCGCGGCCATCATCAAACCCAAGCGCCACGTGTGGTTCCGCCGCGCAAACCCCAGTCCCAGCGAAAGCACCATGTCATGTTGGCACAATGGATCGCCCTGACATTGGGCGGGGTGGCCGTATTGGCGGCGGTTGCACTGGGTGTCAACCAACTCATGCACATGCTTACCCCCGTGCAGAGCGAAGACGACGTTACCACCCCGGCCACCATCATGGCGTCTACCATAGACGGTACAATTCCCGCCCACACCATCTTTATCAGCGCAAAAGAAAACTCGCAGATCTATATCCGCGAGCTACAAAAGTCCTATGTCGTCACCGGTGGTTCGGCAGAGATCCAAATCCCCGACTATTTCTGGTTCGACAACCTGGACGGCGTGCTAGAAGAACGCATGTCCGTGGAACTACGGCCTGTTATCAAACTCCCCTCCGGCGAGCAAAGTGAGATGCCGCCGGTGCGCTACGATATAGACATCCCCATGTCCAATGTGCTCTTGGTTCGTCCGGACTCCCTCATTGCGGATGTCAACACCTCGACTTTCGACTTGCAGTTACAGGTGGACAAGGGTAGCCGCGTGGTGATCGCCGGCCAGGACGTCACCGACTTGATCAACGCCAACGGTCGCGTGACCAAAGCCATTTCGGTACAGGCCATCGGCGAAAACCGTGTCCAGATTTCCGTGCGCAGCAAGCATAGTCGTCAGTGCAATATCGAAGTCATCCTGCGCCGCAAACCACAGCTTATTCCCCTGGAAATGTCCCCGGACACCCTCAGTGAGACCGAGGGCATGATCAGCGAGGAAGACAAGCTTGCGTATCCGGAGGAAGTCGCCAAAAATCCGGACAAATTCAAGCGAGCAGAAATGAAGCTGACCGCCAGCACCGTGCCTGGAGCGGAGGTCGTCGTACAGACACCCCATCGCGACTTGGATACATCCAAGCTGGATGTCGACGGTACCTTCTCGTTCATCGCCCAGCTCACGCGTGTTGGCGATAACGAGGTGCGCATTGTCGCCACCAAAGACGGAATCAGCGAGCCCCTGATGCACAACGTATACTACGTCCCCCCTGTAGGCATCTATACCAGCAAAGCCCGTGGCATCACCGATGGAACGAATTACTCAGAATTGGTCACCCTGAACGACAAGCGCATCGGCACCGTCTACGTTTGCAAGGGAACCATCAAAGAAATCAGCAGTGAGCGTCCCCAGTTGGCCATCATGAACGTCGCGCTGCCCGGCGAACCTGAGATTCTGGTTCGGCTTGAAAACAGCAGCAAGACCACTTGGAAGCTGAACACCTATTATCGAATCTATGGCGATGCCTTTGGCTTGTACGATAACATGCCATCCCTGCGCGTGCGCTATACCTACACCAACTGATTTCACGCCCGCAGGGCAGCCGGTTTGTGGTTTTCCGCCTTTTGCGCATACAGTTGCTGATCCGCCTGCGCCAGCGCCCCTTGGAGCGACTGTTCCGGTCCGGTCACCTCCGCAAAGCCGATGGATAAGGCGATGGAGTGACCCGCCGACAGTGGCTCCTTTTTAATGGCCTCTCTGATCTCGTTGGCCCAGGTATGCGCTTGCTGCGCGGTGGTTGTCGGCAACAATACCGCAAACTCATCGCCGCCGATCCGTGCAGCCATAGCGCTAGGCGGCACGCGCTTTTCCAGCAGCGCCGCCACCCGGCACAAGGCCTCGTCGCCTACCGCGTGTCCCCAGGTATCATTAATGTGCTTTAACAGATCCAGATCGGCCAGCACCACGGTGAATGGCCACATCAACGACAGCATGAGCTCACCCCCCCGCGCCTCAAACGCGCGACGATTGGGCAAGCCAGTCAGCGGATCGTGATTTGCCTCCTCGCGCACTGCTTCCAACATGTGGTGCATAGCCGATACATCATGGATGATGATCACCCGTCCATACCCTGCATCCCCCATCGCCATGGGCTGTTCCACGATTTGATAGCACCGTTTGCGGCCATCCCGAAAGGCCAACAAAAACCGCTCATGCTCCGTCTCAATCATGCCGCCGTCATTCAGGTCCAACCATGCGGTTAACGCCAGCTCAAAGGGCTGATTCTTGTACACCTGCAGGGAAAACGCCATGGCCTGTGCCATCCCATTGCAGTCCAATACCCGCCGTTGTTGATCCAGTAACACAACGGCCTGTGGCAACAGATCAAACATGACATTGCGGGCGGCGAGCGCCGCCAAGGACGATACCGTTCTGATGTGCGCCCGATGTGCAAACCACAACGCACACAGCAAACCCAATAACGCCAACAATACCAGCAGATCCTTCATGTTCTTTCTCCCACTATATGGTCGGGTTACGGTTGGGTGTTGGGCGCCGGCGGTACCACGGGCACCAACAAATCTGTCACCACGTCATCCATCAACGCAAAGACATACATCTTACCTTTGGATGCCCGCTCTTCGATGAACACATCATCTGTGAACAGCGCTGTGTGTGTTCCGCTTCGCTGAGCGATCAGCACTTCACGCGGCTCGCGCACATAGCACACGGCAGCGATACAGGTACCGTTGGAACCGTTGCGGTTAAATGTGAACGCTTTCAGCCCCTTGCCGTTACGGTTCTGGAAGTCGAAATCCACGAGCAGCACTCGTTTGGCATAGCCGCGGTCACTCATGATGAGCATTTCGCCTTCATCTTCGACCAAATCGGACCAGAACACCGTGTCATGTGGCTCCAACTGCATGCCCTTCACGCCACCGGTTGCGCGTCCCATTACCGGGATTTGATCGATCTTGAAATGGATGGACATCCCTAGTTTGCTGATCAGCAGCATGGACGCGTTCTCCCTGGCTACCAGCACTTGCTGCACCGCGTCACCGGTTTTTAGGGCAATGGCGGCATACTTTTGCTTTCGCACCGCATACTCCGTCGCTGCTGTGCGCTTGATCATGCCGGCGCGGGTCACCAGCAACAGATCCCCCATGGTATCCAAGCCGCCCTGCGGTACGCACAGGATCTTTACCGGCGTCTCGTCATTCTCCAACCCGGCTAGCAAGCCGCTCAGCAGCAGCCCGCGCTCCTTGGGCCGGTTGGCCTCCGGCACTTGTCCCACCGACAGCGGATAGCAGTTGCCCTTGTCGGTAAAGAAGTATAGCGTCGCGTCCGTCATGGTACGGAACATGCTCTGGGCCTCTTCCTTCGCATCCTCTGGCGGCGGCAACTTGTCAAACGCCTTTGGCCATACCCGGCGCAGGTATCCGCCACGGGTATAGAGCACCAGGGCCTCCTCGGCCACCGGCTTGTCGTCCGGCTCAGGCAGCTCGTCCACCTGCGTATCAATGATCTGGGTGCGGCGCGCATCGGCATACCGTTCGCGGATCTCTGATAACTCGCGCTTGATCACATTGAGCAACTTGCGCTCGCTAGCCAGGATGGCCTCCAGACTCTCGATGAGCTTGAGCAACTGCCGGTACTCCTCGCGCAGGGACAAAATCTCTAATCCCGTCAAGCGTTGCAGTCGCAAATCCAGGATGGCCTGGGCCTGCACATCGTCCAGGGGGAAATGCGTTGTCAGCGCTTCCCGTGCCTCCTTGGGATTCTTACTGGCCCGGATCAGCGCGATCACCGCGTCCAGGTTGTCCACTGCCACCATCAAGCCCTCTAAAATATGGCGGCGGGCCTTGGCCTGATCCAGCTCATACTGCGTCCTGGCGGTGACAACTTCCTTTTGGTGACGGATATAGTGGGCGATGGCGTCCTTCAACCCCAACTGCATGGGCTTTCCATCGGCAATGGCCACCATGTTCACCCCAAAGGTGACCTGCAAATCCGAGTACTTGTATAGGGCGGCCAGCAGTTTTTGCGGATCGGCATCACGCTTCAGCTCGATCACCGCACGCATACCGTCCCGATCCGACTCGTCACGGATATCATAGATGCCGCTGAACATTGCCTTCTTTTCTTCACTCAGGCGCAAGATTTTTTCCAGCATGGCGGCCTTGGATACCTGATAGGGTACCTCGGTAATCACCAGCAGCGTCCTACCGGAAGAACCGCTCTCGATCTCCACCTTGGCCCGGACAAGCAGGCGGCCACGCCCGGTCTCATAGGCACGCGTCAGTTCTTCACTGCGCAGTAAGTACCCGCCGGTGGGAAAGTCCGGCGCGGGGATGTGCTGCATCAAGCCCCGCACATCGATGTTGGGATCATCGATCTGCGCCAGTACGGCATCGATGGTCTCCCCCAGATTGTGTGGCGGAATGTTGGTGGCCAGCCCCACCGCAATGCCCGAGGCGCCGTTCACCAGCAAATTAGGAAAACGGGCCGGAAGCATATCCGGCTCCTTTAGGGTATCGTCAAAGTTCAGCCGAAAGGGAACGGTATCCTTGTCGATGTCCCGCAGCATCTCCATAGCCAAGGGCGTCATGCGCGACTCGGTATACCGCATGGCCGCAGCGGAATCGCCGTCGATGGAGCCAAAGTTGCCGTGTCCGTCCACCAGCATGCCACGCATCACAAAAGGTTGCGCCATGCGCACCATGGCATCGTACACGGATGTATCGCCGTGGGGATGATACTTACCCAAACAGTCACCGACGATGCGCGCGCACTTGCGGTGAGGCTTGTCCGGATGCATGCTTAACTCGTTCATGGTGTACAGAATACGCCGCTGTACAGGCTTGAGCCCATCTTCTACCCTTGGCAGCGCCCGCTCTAGGATCACGTATTCCGCGTAGGGGATCATGGACTGATGCATCACATCTTCCATGGGGGTCTGTATAATGTTCTCGATGATGGGGGTGCCTTGATCGCCGGTTTTCTTCGCGCACATCGACTAGGCCCTCCCTTCTTGCTGCATGAATGTGTCGGGCTTGTTAAAGTTTGCAAAGTTGTTGATATAGTCCCGGCGCGGCTCCACTTTGTCGCCCATCAGGATGGTAACCATGCGCTCGGCTTCCGCCGCGTCCTCGATGGTGACCTGCATCAGCTTGCGGTGCACCGGGTTCATCGTGGTCTCCCACAGCTGATCCGGGTTCATCTCACCCAGTCCTTTATAGCGCTGAATGGTGTAGCCCCGGCCATTGCCGCCCTTTGTCAGCTTTTTGAGTTCCTTATCGTCGTAGGCGTAGTCGGAGTCCTTGCCCCGTTGTACCCGGTACAGCGGTGGCATACCAATGAACACATGCCCGTTGGTCACCAGCTCCCGCATGTAACGGTAAAAGAATGTCAGCAAAAT
>JAVBUS010000247.1:0-6106 GCA_031555125.1 Eubacteriales bacterium
CGTGATCGAAGCCGCCATCGAGGTCAGCAAGGAAAAGAAGCTGAACATCGTGCCGGAGATCATGATCCCCCTCATCGGCAGTACCAAGGAGTTTGAGTTTGTCAAGAAGGTCGTGGATGAGACCGCTGCCAAGGTCATGGCCGAGAAGGGCACACAGATCAAGTACTTGGTGGGCACCATGATCGAGATCCCGCGCGCCGCGCTGATCGCCGACGAGATTGCCAAGACCGCGGAGTTTTTCTCCTTTGGCACGAACGATCTGACCCAGATGACCTTTGGTTTCTCGCGTGACGATGCCGGCAACTTCCTTGATGAGTACTACGAGAAAAAGATCTTCGAGTCCGATCCCTTTGCCCGCTTGGATCAGGAAGGCGTGGGCAAGCTGGTGGAAATGGCCGCTAAGTTGGGTCGTCAAACCCGGCCGGACATCAAGCTTGGTATCTGTGGTGAGCATGGCGGAGACCCGTCTTCGGTCATCTTCTGCCACAACGCGGGCCTCAACTACGTGTCCTGTTCGCCCTTCCGTGTGCCCATCGCGCGTCTGGCCGCTGCACACGCCGTACTGATGAACAAGTAATTTCTCTGCACCGCAAAGGCGCCTTTTGTGCGATCGCACAAAGGGCGCCTTTTTCAGTCGCAAAAAGACACACGGCACTGACGTTCATACGCCGTGCCGTGTGCTTGCAGCATAACCGCGCTATTGCATGGCCCCGGTGCTGGGCAGGCCCATATGAATGCCGGGCAAGAGCTGCGTCATCTCCGGCGTCAAAATATCAAACACGTACCCGCTTTCGCGGTAATACGACAGCAAATCCGGCAACATGGAGATGGTGCGGTACTTATTCTCGTGCATTAAAATCACAACCTTGGTCTTATGCCTGGATGTGGAGATGGCGGTCTGCAGCATGCGGTCCGTGTTCCGACTGATGGTAGCCTCCGCATCGTTGTTGGAGGCGTTCCAATCAATCCACAGATAGCCATTGTCGAGGGCGGCTTGCCGGGATGCCAGCGGCGTCCAGGTCGATCCATACGGGAACCGGAACAACCGAACGTCCAGCGGTGCGCCCAGGGCCTTGGCCAAAGACAGATCGAACATTGCCTTTTCGCTGGAGAAAGTCTCTTCGTCGCTCAATAGTCTGCGAAAATGGTGATAGGAGTGGCTCCCGATGGCATGGCCGGCCTCGTACACCGCTCGGGCATGCTCCGGGAAGGCATCGATAGAGGCCCCAATGAAGAAGAAGGTGGCCTTGACATCTTCCTGCTCTAGCATAGCCAGCAATTCTGGCGTGCGCGGACAAGGGCCATCATCAAAGGTCAGATACACCACCTTTTGGTCGGCTGGCGCATCCGGATACAGCGCGGCACTCAAGTTGGGCAACGGCGTCGCCGAGGGATCCAGAGGCAACGGCGTAGGGGACGCAGTGGGGCGGGGCGATCGCGTTGGGCGCGGCGTTGCGGTGGGTTTTTTTGTAGGTGCTGGCGTGGGTAAGGGAGTAGGCCCACTGGTAGGACGAGGCGTCCTTGTCTGCGCAGGGGGCTTCGTAGGACGCGGCGTGCCGGTCGGCTTGGGCGTGCGGGTGGGGCGAGCGGTAGGATAACGAAGCGGCGTGTCAGTTTGCTTGCCTGAGGAAGCCTCTGCGAAAGCGGCGGCACACAAAAGGAAGCAGCACAGGATGCTACAGATAGACAGCCAAGATCGGCGGCGCATGAAGACCTCCTAGTGTGCCGTAGCATGATAGACGCTATTATACAGGAGGATAATGGGTTCTGCAACCATTGGCAACTGGTGTCAAACGAATTCCGCCAATCCTGCATAATCTGCTGTTTTTCGAGGAAGGATATAGGATCACAAATACGGAAACTCATGCATCACACCCGAGCACAAGGGAGGACTGTCATATGCTCGAACATGCTAGACAACGGGACACATTGGTGGTACGCCTGCATGGAGAACTTGATCATCACAGCGCGGAGCGGATAAGGGCGGACCTGGACACGTTGATCGCCGATGAGCGCATCGCGCATTTGATCATCGATATGAAGGCTCTCACCTTCATGGATAGTTCCGGCATTGGCGTGCTAATTGGGCGCTATCGCACACTGGCCAGGCGACAGGGCACGGTGTCCGTGCGCAACATGAACCCGCTGGTATCACGTATCTTTCAGCTGTCCGGCTTACATCAAATCATCCAAAATAGCCGCTGAGGCGTCGGGAGGGCAACCATGAGTATCATCAACCATATGCAGCTAGAATTCCTGGCCTGCGCACAGAACGAGTCTTTCGCAAGGGTGGTAATCAGCGCTTTCGCCGTACAACTCAGCCCGACGATCGAGGAGATTTCCGACCTTAAGACCGCCGTCAGTGAAGCGGTCACCAACGCCATCATCCATGGGTACGACGGCGCACAGGGCTGCGTCCTGCTTCGGGCCAGCATTGATGAGGGGCGGAACCTAACTGTGGAAGTGGAGGACAAAGGAAAGGGCATCGCCGACTTAGAGCAGGCGATGCAGCCCTTTTATACCTCCCGGCCAGAACTCGAGCGCAGCGGCATGGGTTTCGCGGTCATGCGGAGCTTTATGGATGCATTGGAGGTGACCTCCGCTGTGGGTGAGGGCACTTGCGTGCGGATGCGCAAGCACATTGCGCCAGAGGGGCAGTGAGTGGCGGTGTCCTTACACATGAAGAAGCCATGGCGTTAATCTCCCGCGCACAAGCAGGAGACGCAGAGGCACTGGATACCATGGTGCGCGCAAACCTAGCGCTGGTACACGCCATCTGTGCCCGGTTTTCCGGACGCGGCGGCGACCCGGAGGAACTGTTTCAGTTGGGTTCACTTGGGCTGATTAAGGCGATCCGTAACTTCAACCTGGCGTTTGGGGTGCGCTTTTCGTCCTATGCTGTGCCTATGATCATGGGGGAAATCAGGCGCTTTTTACGGGATGACGGCAATTTGACGGTGGGCAGAAGATTTAAGGAATTGGCAGCCAGGGCAATGAATGCTGCCGATTTGCTGCGCACCCAATTGGAGCGGGAACCTACCGTCACAGAGTTGGCAGAGGCACTAGGTTGCGACGCAGTGGAACTGGCCCAAGCACTGGAAAGTGGGCGAGCGGTCATGTCACTGGACGCGCCCATCGGGGAAGAGGGAGCCACGCTACAGGATGTCGTAGGAGACCTGCAGAGCGAGGCAGGTATCGATCGCGTGCTGCTTCGACAACTATTGGAGGATCTATCACCGGAGGACCGGCGCTTGATCCTGTTACGCTACTTTCGCGACTGCACCCAAAGTGAGACGGCCCACGTCTTGGGTATGACACAGGTACAGGTGTCCAGACAGGAGGCACGAATCATCAAGCGACTTCGCGAATCTATGACCGGTGAAGCGTTCGCCAAAGAGGCTTAGTTTCACATCGTCTGCACACCTTACCGGCGAAACGGTCTGCACAAATCCAACGCGCCATGGCGGCGCTCTTTTTCAGGCCGCACCTCACGGCAAGGAATGTCCAGTGGGCAGGACAGCCGACAGTCCGGCGGATGATGAGGCGGCATCGGTTCCAATGGGAGGCATGGATCCTTTGGACAGGTTTTGCAGGGCGGACAGCTCGGACATGCGGGGCATTCCGGGCAGGTTTCGCAGGGCGGACATGCGGCCGGCGCATAGCAGCAAAAACAGGTGTTGATGGTCTCCACAAGCGATGTCTCCATCAAGTAGAGCCCCAGGGACTGCAAACGGTTCTCGTGGGGCGGCATGTTTAAGTCGCGCATTACATAGGCGCATACCCCAGGATGGGAGACCGAAAGGGTAACCTGATAACAGTTCGCCTGTACATTCTGCGGAAAGGCTACATAAAAAGGCGTACCGTTGGGTGGAGACGCAATCACGGTGCCTGCTTCGTCTACCAACTGGATGGCGTCCGGCGTCGGGGCTTCGTGTCCGCAGCAAGCGGACAGTGATAGGGTGAAGGGCACACGGGCATAGACGCGCATAGGCCCATATAGCCACCCGCCACCGGCGCGTGGGGACATCGCCTGCTCGCCACAGTTCATGAAGCAGGCCAGATTGTCGATGGTTGCACTAATGCAATCTGTGGCATCGCAGGGCAAAGGACTTTCGAAGGCCGTAGCCGCCGCCAAGGATTGCGTCCACAGGTAATCGATGACCTGCAGCAGTCTGGCGTTCTTGGGATGCACGTCGTTAGTACCGCACTGATACAAGATCCAACCCACCTCGTCCGTGGGCGAAAACACCGACCACAAGGCGATCTGTGATGCCGCGTACGCGTCGTTGGCATCCAACACCGGGACTGTGTTGGGGTTGACGCCAGCCTGTGAGAACAGTGCGCTGCTGGAGATTACCGGATATGTATGCTGAAGGATCCACGCCAGCTGATACGTTTGGCGTTGCGTCAAGTTGGGAAAGGCTACCTCCACAGGGACCCCCTCGTAGCGATGGCCGCTCCCGGTAGGACCGGGGAGCCCTTTTTCCAGGCAGTAAGCCGCGCGGGTAGATTGACCGTCCAGCGTCATGCTGAACTGCCAGATGTTGCGAAAAGCCGTGGTATAATAGGCACTTGCCGGAAAGCTTTCACAATAACTGCCTGTGGTTCCCCCTGCGGAGCCACGCAGAGGCGAGTCGGAGAAACAAGGCGGGGTTTGGGCGCCGGTGTCCGAGGTCAGCAAGCGCTGAAAAGCGGGCCAGGTCTTGAGCAGCGTGCCCTGGATGCAGGTTTGCGACGACTCCATAAAAGACCACCTCTCCTGAGCGTTCTGCTACAGCTTATGGCAGACATATCAGGAGGTGCGGCTTTGTGATAGGGGCATGCTTTATGACCGCCAGGGCATCAGCGTTCCGCCGGCCTCAAAATAGACTTGCTCCCCGTCCGCTGCATGCCCCAGCACGCTAAATCGTTCATCTTGTATGGCTACCCGCAGTGAGACGGCGTTTTGCGGCAGCACCTCTTTTGTGTAATTGATAAGCAGGTTTTCGATGGCATGGGTACGCAGCGTCTCTAGGGGCAGCGCATCGCAGATCCAGTCGGAATATCGCGTGTTGTTAACATGGCCATTGATGTCCAGATCCGTATAGGCAGGCGAGCGGTCTGCGGCATGTTGCGCATCCGCCATCTGCGACACGCGCTCCGGCAACGGCAACGGGGCAGGGATGGCGGAAGTATCAGGAAAGGTGAATTCGCACTTTGACGGCGGTACGACGGCTCGCGACGCCAAATCCAGTGTGAGCCACAAGGTGGCGGCAGTGCCCAATACCGTGCCGTCATCCAACGTCAGCGTAAAGTATCGCGGAAAAAAGAACCGGTTGGGTGTGCCGGGCCATGTGGTCAGCGTTACCTGATCGCCGATGACAGGGTACGACCGCATCTGTAAGTGGGTACGGGACAGGATCCAAATCCACTGTTTTGCCATCAGCGGCGCACGACCCACGCCCAGCAGTTCAGCGTGATCCGTCGCGGCATCCTGCATCGAGCTCAACATGCTGCTGGGCCGCATGCGTCCCATAAAATCCGCGTGGGATGGCGTCAGCACAAAGCGACGGGTGAGATTCAAACACATGAGAACATCCCTCGCAATTTGGTAAGATTAAGCATACCTATCTTACCGAAAACTGCGAGGGATGTCCAGGGGTGACTACCAGAAAAGTGAGGATTCTATCGGCAGATCCGGTGCGGGCGAGGCGGCGATGCCGGAGGCGGTTGATGGCTCGGGAGCGTCAGCTTCCCGCGGGGAGAGTAAATCACTCAATCCACCCAACAATCCGCCGCTCTGCCTGCCTTGCGCTGGCGCCTTCGCCTGGGCGATGAGCACGGCCTGCTGACCTTCCAGCAGCACGCCCTCGCCCAAAAGCTCCTCATGCACGGGAATCACACGGTAGGTGTAGGGTACGTCATAGGCGGCGCCGGAATCGGTAAAGGTCAAAGCTTCGCCGCCGATACCACTGAGCTCTGCCAGCACAATGGATTCGCCCACACTGTCGCGCTGGATACGGTAGCGGGCGCTTTCTTGCGGCTGCATTACCAGGACAGGCTTGCCCTGGGCATCGTAATCAATGCGGAAGGACTGCAGTGCGCTGGGGGCCTGCCACACATCGCT
>JAVBUS010000197.1:0-8728 GCA_031555125.1 Eubacteriales bacterium
GTGCCACCTCCATACGTTGGGCAAGGGCCTGGACTTCGTGGATGGTGCACAAATCATCCAATAGGTTGTAACACTCTGCGGGCGTCTGGAGGGCCAACAATGCGGCCACCAGCAAATCGGTCTGTTCGCTTCTGCGCGGCATTTCCTTCATGTACAGGTCCCTCCATCAACGCGTTGCGAATGAAAAAGCCGCCAAAGTCGTTCAGGTTCGACCTTCGGCCAGCTCTGACACAGTTTCTCAAAATGATTATACCATATCCGGTCTGGCAAAGGAAGCAGGACAAGCGGTTTTCACACAAAAAACGGTATCTTGCGCCGCCGCACCCGGATTCGGCGACGCGGCCTGCGCATTTGCCCACCCAATAAGACCAAGTGCAAGAAGTCGGAATCGAGGGCAGTTCCGCGCATCTTTCTTTGGACGGTGATGCTTTTTAGAAGAAGGAGCAAGATCCAAGGATTGTTTGTCAGACCAAGGAGTCGGAGCAAAAACAACGCGGATATGGCGGTCAAGCAGCCGGATATTACACCGTCGGAGTGTTGGAACCGCCCCAGCGGTTCCCTGGCGTATGCCGCTTGTTCCCATCATCCCGCCGTGGATCTGTTGCCGCGCCAGAACCTCTTTGAGCCGTTCCGTATCCACTCTGTTCACCCCGTGGACATTTCCCTTTTTCTGTATTCCGATGCGCTGGACGTGGGCTGCGCAGGGCCAGCGCATTTACATCCTAAAACATGGAAGATGCACGGAGAAGGAGTCCAGGGGGGCGAGCGATAAGCCCCCTGGTCGCTCCCGCAGGAGCGAAACGCCTACCTTTGGGAGGGTATTTCGCCCTCACGGTCGACCAGAGGGCTTTGCGGTCGCCCTCTGGACTCCTTCGCAGCTCAACTCCCAGTATCTGTATTCAAATGCGTTCGCCCTGTCGCGGGCGGGGTGATCGCAAAGCGCGTTGGTTGCCCGTGCGGGCAGAATTCTTACGTAGACGAAGATGTTTCGCTCCCGGCGGGGAGCGACCAGGGCTTTGCGGACGCTCCGGACCTTCGCGGCACATCGCACAAAAGTAAGGGCAACACCGTTCAAAGGAGAGTCGTTGGCCACACGAGAGATTTTTGAGCTGCCGAGGAGTCTGCAGGAAGCCGTGGCAGCGCCACGGCGACCGGAAGCGCGACATAGAGCCGCACAAAAGAATCCGTGTGGATGACTGCGCGATTTGCGCTGTGTTGCCTCAGCGCTTTTACCGTGCGATTTCCAACGCTTTCCTTGATTAATGCCGCAAAACCGTTATAATAAAGAAATTGCCGCAAGCAAAGGAGGGCTGATATGTCTCACATGACCGCACGCAGTGCGTATCAGAGCCTGGAGGAGCGCATCAACCGATTTCCCCATGGTGCGCCGCCCTCGGACACCCTGTACAAGATACTCCAGACGCTGTTCTCCGAACGGGAGGCGGCGCTGGTGGCCCAGCTGCCCATCAAACCCTTTACCACCGCGAAGGCGGCTTCCATATGGGGCATGTCCATCGCCGAGGCCGACGCGGTGCTCCGGGGGCTGGCCTCGCGGTGCATCCTGCTGGACATGGAGACCGACGAAGAGGTGACTTACACCTTGCCGCCGCCCATGGCGGGTTTTTTTGAGTTCTCCATGATGCGGGTGCGGCAGGACGTGGATCAGCGGCTACTGGCGGAGCTGTTCCATCAGTATCTGAATGTGGAAGAGGACTTTATCAAGGGGTTGTTCTTTCAGACAGAGACACGGGCCATCCGCACCTTTGTCAACGAGAGCGTGCTCACCGGCGAGAACGCCATACAAATATTAGACTACCAGCGGGCAAGCCACGTCATCCGGTCGGCCCAGCATATCGGCGTGAGCATGTGCTATTGCAGGCACAAGGCGGAGCACATGGGTCAGCAGTGCGACGCACCGATCGAGGATATTTGCCTGACATTTGGCAACGTGGCGGATTCCCTGATCCGGCACGAGTACGCCCGGCGCATCGATGCGGCGGAGGGCATGGATATCCTGCAAAAGGCCTACGCACATCAACTGGTGCAGACCGGGGAAAACGTGCGCAACCATGTGTCCTTTTTGTGCAATTGCTGCGGATGCTGTTGCGAGGCGCTGACGGCTGTGCGCAAGTTTGGCAGTCTGCACCCCATCCAGACCACCGGTTTTTTGCCCCAGGTCAACGAACAGACCTGCATCGGCTGCGGCAAGTGTGCCAAGGCTTGTCAGATCCGGGTGGTGGAAATGCAGGGGGAAGCCAAGGGCAAACGGCCCCACATCCGCAAGGAGGAATGCATCGGCTGTGGACTGTGCGCCCGGGCATGCCCCAACGGGAGCCTGACCCTGTGCCGGGACCAGCAGCGGATCATAACCCCGGCCAATTCCGTGCATCGGATCGTGTCCATGGCCATTGAGCGGGGGCGACTGCAGGAGTTGATTTTCGACAACAAGGCGCTGGTGAGTCACCGCGCCATGGCCGCCATATTGTCCGCCATCCTCAAGCTGCCACCCCTGAAGCAGGCCCTGGCCAGCCGGCAGATGCGGTCGGTGTATCTGGATCGGTTGCTAGATCGATAAGGACGGCAAACCTGCCACCACGCGGCATTCATAAAACACCAGGTAGGGTTCGCCGATGGCCCGCTGATCCAGGTCACAATCCTGGGCAAAGCTCCATTCCAGCAGCACGGCTTGGCCTTGGGCCAGGGCGTCCCGGAACTTGGGTCGGATACCCCGAGCGGCGGCCTGAAGCGCTTCTATGCGGTCGGGGGACAGGGCGGCCAGGTCGCCCCGGTGGCTTGTATCCGTGGCGCCCATGCGCAGGGTTAGGTCACAGTGGCCCTCGCTGACCAGGCGCCACAGATCCCCGGCCACACATTCGATGAGCAGCGCATCATCGGACACGGCCAGCGTGCCGCTGACCTGGGCCACGAAGTAGGGATAATACACCAGCAAGCCATTGGGGCCAAGCTTCGCCAGCATGGCGTCGGCAAAGGCTTGGGCCTCTGCCGCCGGAACACCCACCTTGCGGGGCAGGCTGGTGTCCTCCCCCTGAAGCACTGCGGTGCGCACCGTCCACAGATGGGCGGGGTCCAAGGTCTCATGGCCCGTATAGGCCTGCCAACGCACCGTAGGGATGGCCAGCTCCCGCAGGGCAAAAAAGCCCATGAGCTTGTTCATTGGGTACCTCCTGTGGGTGTGTTGCGCTTATCATACCAAAGGTTGGCGCAAATGGGAAGCAGCCGGGGACATTAGAATAGGATGAAGGGTCTATCCCCACGGTAGACTTGTGACCAACCGCATGATATGATGAGATAAACAGTAGCGGAGTGCCTGCCGCAGAGGAGGGGAGACATGGCCACACAACGCAGGGACTGGTATCGACTGGATAACGCAGCCACCATCTATCCCGCCGCCACGCGGCTGGAGAATACGCACGTGTTTCGCCTGGCCGCTACCATGAAGCAGCCTGTGGATCCCGATGCGCTGGCCCGTGCGCTGGAGACGATATTGCCGCGGTTCCCCACCTTTGCGGTGACGTTGCATCGCGGTGCGTTTTGGAATTACCTGGAGCAGAACCCTCAGCCGCCCAAGCTGTCACCGGAGACCTTGCCGCCCTGCAGCGCCATGCTGCCTCGGGAGAACAACGGCTACTGCTTTCGCGTGCTGTACTTTGATCGGCGCATCGCCCTGGAAACCTATCACGTACTGGCGGACGGCACAGGGGCGGCGGCCTTTTTGCGCTCCTTGGTGTATCATTACCTGTTGCAGA
Source organism: Eubacteriales bacterium (assembly GCA_031555125.1). GTDB lineage: Bacteria > Bacillota > Clostridia > Christensenellales > Aristaeellaceae > WQXF01. Next base: position 3,768 of record JAVBUS010000197.1, read on the forward strand.
CCGGCCTGGACGTGGCCTATGACGAATCGGTGCTCAATGCCCGGATCCCCATCGTGGCGGAGGAGCTGGAGGACGCGTTTCAGCGGTACGCTTCCGGCAAAAGCCCTCTGCACAGTGAGGGTGAGGCTTTCCATATCGGGGGATTGTTGCGGCCCAACGGCAGCTTGCGGGTCATTCATGTGGCCATGCCCGTGGAGCAGGTATTGGCCGTGGCCAAGGCGCACGGGGCTACGCTGACGGAGTTTTGTACCGCCATCCTTGCCCATAGCATTATCGATGCGTATCACCCCCAAAGCGCCGGCTTGCCGGTGTGCGTTCAGGTGCCGGTGAACCTGCGCCGGTTCTTTCCGTCTAAGACACTGCGCAACTTTTCTTCTTTTCTGGGGGTCAGTGTGCCGCCGGATTCGGACTTTGCGGCCTGTCTGGAGGCGGTACGCACCCGGATTCGTCAGGATGTCAGCCCCGAGGAGATGCGCAAGCGGTTCTCTGCCAACGTATTGATGCAGCGCAACCCCTTTTTGCGGGTGGCGCCGCTGCCGCTCAAGTCCGCTATGCTGCGGCAGGCATTCCACCGCTATGGGGAGCGCCAGATGACCACGACATTGTCCAACCTGGGCGTGGTGGAACTGCCCGACAGTGTCGCGGCGCATGTGGAACAGGTCGATATCACCCTTCCCTCCAGCGCCTGGCTGCCGGTGAACGCCGCCATGTGTACTTATGACGGGGTGCTGCGAATCGCCTTCTCCCGGGTCATCGAGGAGACCGAGGTGGAAAGCCGGTTTTGCCGCTTTTTAGCCCAAAAGGGCGTGGCGGTCACGGTGTCCGGCAACGGAGGTGAGGAGACATGAGACGATGCGGGCGTTGCGGTGTGCAGGTGCGTGGGGCGGACGACGCGTGCCCCTTGTGTCACGTGCCACTTGAGGAAGGCCCCCTGGAGGCCCCGGAATACCCCGGCTATGCACGGCAGGCCTGGCGCTCTGGCGAGCAACGGCTGTGGCAAAGGATCCTGCGGTTTGTGCTGGTGTGTACAGCCCTGGTCTGCGGCCTGATCAACCTGCTGACACGCGGGGAACCTTGGTCGCTGTACATCGTGGCATCGGTGACGTTCTTCCTGTTGGCGGAGCGGTTGGTGACGGGGCGTTCGGCCCTGGGGATCAAGGTGGTCTTATCCTCCATCGCCGTGATCGTGTACTTGATCGCCGTGGATGTGCTGACCGGGTATGGCGGATGGTCCTTGGACTATCTGATGCCCCTGATCCTGCTGGCTACCATGCTGACCATGTCCTCCCTGGTGCTGGCGCGCCAGTTTCGTGTGCTGGAATATTTGTTGTTTGTGCTGACGCTGGGTGCCATCGCTCTGGTGTCTTTAATCCTGCTGTGGAGCGGTGTGATTCGGGTGGGCTGGCCCTCCCTGACCACCGGGTTTGTGGCGGCGGTGCTGCTGACCGGACTGTTTATCTTTGGGGATCGTACCATGCGCAGCGAGCTGCGACGGAAGTTTCATCTGTGATGTCTGGGATGTCAAGCGATCGCAAGCCCTTTGGTCGCTCGTCCGGGCGAAATATCCTGCACCGAGCCTGCTTTCGCCGTGAGAGCGGCCAGGGGGCTTATCGCTCGCCCCCTTAACCCCTTCTCTGGCAGCGCCCACATTGCTGCAGGATAAAGCTGTACACGTTTTTTGTGCGACCGCAAAGCCCCGGCTTGCAGCGCACCCTGCTTTCAGCGTATAATAGGGATGTTCAAATGTGAACAATTCTGAAATATTGATGATGCGCATGAAACCGGCGCATCCTAGCGTTAATTAAGTGACATCAACGCCCAAATGGGGAGGGAATACTATGGATCCGATGCGCACACTGGCTGCTTGTTTGCTGGTGTTGGCGGTTTCCGCCGCCAACGGCATGCCGCCGCCCTCGACACAATCGACACCGCCCACCATCGCGCCCATCGCCACCGAGGCGCCTTATGCGCCGGGCATCGAGCGGCTCTTGACCCGTAATATGCGGGGCAAGGACGTGCGCCTGCTCCAGCTGCGCCTGATCGAGTTGGGCTATCTGGGCGGCACCGCCGACGGCGTCTTTGGCGGACAGACCGAACGCGCCGTCAAGCGCTTCCAGTTCTATCATGACCTGGAGGAGGACGGCATCGCCGGACTGTACACGCTGCAGATCCTCTTCTCAGAGGATGCGCAGGTTGCGCCGCCGGAGCCGGTGATCACAGCGTCGCCGGTGCCCACGGCCACACCCACCTTGGCGCCGACGCTGCCCCCGATACAAACGCCGACGCCGACGCCGGTACCTACTGCCTCGCCGGTGCCCACGGCCACGCCGACACCGATCCCCACGCCTATGCCGCCTCCCAGCCCGCCGCCCACACCTTCTCCGGTGCCTACGGCGCAGGTGACAGCTTCCCCTGAACCCACCGAGGCAGCCACTGCCACACCCGTCGTTACCGAAGCGCCGCCCGCCACAGAGGCGCCCACGGAAGCCCCTACGCAGGAAGCTACGGAGCTCCCCACGGATGGCCCCACGCAGGAAGCCACGGAGGCCCCCACAGATGGGCCCACCGAAGCACCCACCGTGGAGCCCACGGTTGCGCCCCCCGTGGGACAGACGATCATACCCCGTCCCGAGATCCTGGTCATGCGGGAAACCACCGTGTTGCCCGTGGTGGCGGCCCAGGATAGCAACCTTCAATACTGGATGTTCCCGTTGTTGTCCCTGTGCCAGAGTTTGGGCTACACCAACGAGATCACCGAGAACGCGTATCACCTGGTGCTGACGGACGCGGAACAGCAGGTGCTCAGCGATGTGGCCCTAAGCTACACCACCAAACCTGACGGCTCCCTGGATACCGTGCTGGTGCTGGCGGATGGCGAAGTGGCGCTGCTGGAGGACGACATCCCGGTCCTGATGGTGCAAGAACCCGCCCAAGAAGGCCAGCCGCTGCCCACACCCACGATGTATGTATCCGTGGAGTTTGTCCACGAGATTCTGGGGTACGTGGTGGAAGTAGATGACGCAGGGATCCACTTGATGGGTGGAGATTGAACCACAAGAAAACCGCCCGGTTTGGGCGGTTTTTTTGTGTCGCAATGGGGAAGAGGACTACTCCGCAATAAATCGATGAATGCTGGACTTCTTCCATCGGCCTGTCCACAGGTAGCATAGACTGATGGCCAGGGCGCCCAGGGAGGCTGCGGGGGCAGCTATGCCGATGCCGGTCAGGCCCAGACCCAGCTTTGCGCCGAACAGCAATGCAAAAGGAATCCGCAACAGCAGGGAGCTGAGCATGCCGCTGATCATGGTGATGGTGGTGTGTCCGGCCCCGGTGAGCAGGCCGTTGACGCTAAATACGAAGGGCACCACCAGATAGTCGAAGCTGAAAATGCGCAGATACTGTATCCCGGCGGCGATGACCGGCTCTTCCGAGGTAAAGATACGCAGGATGGCCTCCGGGGCCAACTGTGCCAGCGCAAAGAAGGCCAGCCCAACCGGCAGCACCACCAGCATGCCGGTGGTCATGGTCTTTTTCGCGCGATCCGGCAAACCTGCGCCGATGTTTTGGGCAGCCATGGAGGAAACCGCCGCTGACATGGCGATGGGCGGCAGGATGGCGAAGCTGTTGAACTTGCCCACCACGGCCACGGCGGCGGAGGCGAACACCCCATAGCCGTTGACCAAGGCCATCATCACCAGGAAGGACAGACTGACCACCAGGTTTTGTAAGGAGTTGGGCATGCCAATCTTGAGTAACAGGCGCAGCTTGTCTTGATGGATGCGGAAGCTGCGCGGGTGAAAGTCGAACATGAATTGGTTGCGCTTTAGGTACACTACGGCCAGCGCCACCGACAGCGCCTGGGAGATCACCGTGGCCCACGCGGCACCGGCCGCCCCCATGGACAAACCGCCTACGAACCACAGGTCCAGCAGGATGTTGGCCACGCAGGCGATGGACACGAAAATCAGAGGCCGTTTGGAATCGCCCATGCCCCGCAGTACTGCGCTGATAGCGTTGTAGCCAAAGATAAAGAACGTGCCCGTCATGCAGGCGGTGAAATATGCCTGGGCATGATCAAAGGCCTCCGGCGGCACCTGCATCGCCCGCAGCAGCAGCGGAGCGGCGGCGATCATCAGCACTGTCAGCACCAAGGCGGCCAGGCTCAGGGTGGTCAGCAGGGTACTGACGGTGTTTTTCATATCCTCGTATCGCTTGAGTCCAAAGTATTGACCGATGAGCACCGTGCCGCCTACGGCCAGGCCGATGACCAGGTTGGTCACCACAAAGGTGAGCTGCCCCCCGTTGGCAACCCCGGACATGGCGGCGGAACCGGCAAAACGGCTGACGATGAGCATGTCGGCCACGTTGTACAGTGCCTGGATGGTGTTGGACAACAAAAAAGGCAGGCAGAAGCGGATTAACTGCTTGGGGACACTGCCGCCGGTGAGGTCGTTTGTGAATTGAGCCATGCATACGCCTCGATTCTGTAGGATGAATGTTGCTAGCATACCACATGTTTGTCCAATTGGATAGCTGAAAAGTTTATGAATCTTAATCAATCCAATGGATGTATACTGTTATTTTTGCATTGCAATATTTCCAGCCTTTGTGTAAAATGTGCGTTGGGGTTTGTACACAAGATGTGGTATAGGAGTGAGTGCCGTGCTCCTGATGCTGGTATTTCTGGCCCTGTTTGGCGTGGTGATTGCCCTCTGGAAGCCGCGGGTGTGGCGGGTGTTGGGCATCTTCCTGTCGGTGCTGGCGGCAGGGGTGCTGACCATGTGCCTGACCCAAGGCATCCGAACGTTTCGGGACGCTCGGAACGCGCTGCGGCCAGGCGAACACGCCTGGGCACTGTACGTGCAGGGGGAATATGAGACGGCCTTGGCGGAGTTTGATCGGGCCATCGCCTGGACGCCCCTGGATGCCCGGCACTACTATGGCCGTGGCAAAGCGCTGAG
>JAVBUS010000093.1:0-3139 GCA_031555125.1 Eubacteriales bacterium
AGCCCAAGCCATCGCCCACGCAGCCCATGTCCACCACCAACATATCCTCGGCATCGGCAGGAACACCCTGGGATGCCCCGTGGCCCACCTCCTCGTACACCGAGAAGAGCAGCGTCGTATGCTTCCGGAGCTTCACCTGGCCCGTCGACACGGCCTGGGCGATGGCCAGGAGCATGGCGGCGCTGAGTTTGTCGTCCAAGAAACGGCTGTGGATATAGCCGGACTCCGTGATGACCAGGTTGGGGGCGATGGCGATGATGTCGCCCACGGCGATACCAAGGGCAGCGACACCCTCCTTGTCCCCCACCATGGCGTCCAGCAGCACTTCCAGGGTTTCCTGATCCCGGGCGGTGGTCTCGATATTCATATTGACGTGGCGGGAGGCGTTTTCCAATTGGATGACGCCGGTGACCTGCCGCCCGTCCCGGGTGTAGATGGTGACCCGCTGCGTCTCCAGGGTTTGCAGGGTAGGGCCCCCCAGGCGCGTGAACTTGATGCGGCCATTGGCGCGGATGTCCCGCACCATCAGGCCCAGTGTGTCCACATGGGCGGCCAGCACCGTATGAGGGCCGTCCTGCCCGCCGATGTCACAGGTGACGGTGCCCTTGCGGGCGCGCACCGGCGCGAACCCGTAGGCAGTCAGCGTATCCACCAGGTAGGCGGACACCGCGTCGGTGAAACCTGTGGGGCTGGGGATGTCGATCAGGGTGCGCAGGTGGGCCAGAACGGCTTCGGTGTGGATCTGTTGCGGCATGGGTACACTCTCCTTTGTGCTGATGCTTTTATGCGCGGCGATACCCGCAGTCGGACTCGATGCGCGCCCAGTAGGCGGCTTGCAGCGCCCGGGTGATGGGGCCGGGCTTGCCCTCTGCGATGGGGCGACCGTCCACCCGGATGACCGGGGTGGGCCTGCGTCCCACAGAGCTGGAAAAGGCCTCGTCCGCGGCAAACAACTCCGCCACGGTAAAACAACGCTCCTCCACGGGGATGCCCTGGGTCGCCGCCATCTCCAGCAGGTGGGCCCGGGTGATGCCGGGGAGTACATCGTTGGTGAGCGGGTGGGTGACGATGCGCCCCTGCTGCACGATGTACATGTTGGCGCTGCCGCACTCGGTGACGAACTCCCCGCGATGGAAGATGGCCTGGGTACAGCCTTGCTCCACCGCCTTTTGCAGCGCCAGGACATTGGGGATCAGGTTAAGGCTTTTGACATCGCAACGATGCCAGCGGATATCCTCGTATAGAATGGCATCATCCCCGACCTCATAACCATGGATATCATAGCCATAGGGGCGCACCGTCAGCATAAAGACCCCCCGGGTGCCCGCGGGCGGAAAGGGGTGGGCACGGGGACTGACACCGCGGGTGACCTGAAAATACACCAGCAGGGATTCACCCTCCACTTGGGCCAAGGCTTCGTGGACGATGTCGGTGATTTGGGCGTGGGTATAGGGGCAGACGATGGACAGCTCGCGGCAGCTGCGATCCAGCCGCACCAAGTGCTCCTGCAAAGCAAAAGGCACGCCGCCAAAGGCCATCAGCGCCTCGTACACACCATCGCCAAATACGTATCCCCGGTCGTCTATGGAGGTGGTTGCCTCCGCAACCTGCAAAAACTTTCCGTCCACAAAAGCGATCTCGCGCATGCCGGTTCTCCCCTTCCCTTCGTTGGGCGCTATGTGCCGTTACTATGGCATAGTATACCACCAATCCCGCGCCGTGAACATGCGAAACCTCTCGCAGGATTCCCTTGCCCATGGTATAATGTATAGAAAGCATTCCGTGTGGAGGAAACGTATGGAAAAAAGACTTCCTTCCTTTCTGCGATCCTTGAACGAGAAATCAAATGACCTGTTGCGCAAGGGCTTTATCGTGCTGTGCGTATTGGTCGGATTGTTCGTGTTCCTCAAGCTGTTCCGGTTCGTGGCGCCCTTTGTGATGGCGCTGCTGCTGTCGCAGATCATTGAGCCGGTGATTCGGTTTATATCCAGCAACGATCATCGCTTCCGCTTACCGCGCAAGCTGGCAGCCCTGCTGTGCACCGTGCTGCTGATCACACTGCTGGTGCTGCTGGTGGTGTCGATCAGCAGCCGCGCATATACCGAGGTCAAGGCCCTGGGTAGCCGCCTGCCCTATATGGCCAGGGATTGGGCAGCCCAGTTCAACAGCTTTGTGGATCGAACTTTCCTGCAGGTGGAGCAGTGGAACCTGTTCAACGAGGCCTCCATCGAGAATGCCCGCACCTATCTGCGTCAGTTCGGCAGCAACCTGGCCACCAATGCCGGGCCCCTGTCGGCCACCCTGTTGCAGGGAGCGCTGTTGACGGCGTTCTCGCTGCCCCAGGCCTTGCTGTTTGTTGTACTGATGCTGTTGGCTACCTATTATATGGCCAGCGATCGGGAGCGGATCATCGGCTACTTTCACAAGCTGATGCCGGATCGCGCCCGCTATCTGTTCGGAGAAATGAAACGCGGCATGATTCGGGCACTGTTCGGTCAGCTGCGCGCCCAGGTATACCTGACCCTGCTGATGCTGGTCGAACTGATGCTGGGCTTTACCATCATGGGGATCCCCTATGCGCTGCTGTTGGGCATGGTGATCTCTGTACTGGATGCGTTACCGGTGGTGGGCAGCGGTTTGTTCCTGTTGCCCTGGGGTGCTATCGGTCTGTTGACCGGGAACATGACGGTGGGCATCGGCATGCTGTTGCTCTATGGCGTGACGCTGGTGGTGCGGCAACTGGTGGAGCCCCGGGTGGTGGGCGCGCAGTTGGGCGTATATCCTTTGGCCACCATGATGAGCATGTACGCTGGGTTTGTGCTGTTCGGCTTCCTCGGCATGCTGATGGGGCCGGTGACCTTCCTGCTGTGTCGGGTGACGGTATACGCCATCTGCGGCACGCCGGAGGAAGTGCAGGAGCTGTTGACCCCGCCGCACAAGCACAAGCGCGTCACCTTTATCGCAAAAACAAAGAAAAAATAGTGCTCATACGAATTCTAATTAGGGCGTGTTTCAAAACTCCGGAAGCGCAATTTCCGGCGGTTTTTCCGCCATATCGGCGTCGTTCTGCACTTGGCGTACCTCCAGTACGCCGCGTTTCGACTCCTTGATCTGGAGCAAAATCCTTGGAACTTGCATT
>JAVBUS010000153.1:0-5621 GCA_031555125.1 Eubacteriales bacterium
CCTTGATAGCAGCAATGACGGTCTCGGTTGCCTCTTCTCCCACTTTTTTGCAGATCTTCTCCACGCCCTTTTCGAGCAGATAATTGGTATAGCTGCCCTCCTTGGGGTGCACCTTGCGGTCCTCAATGACGTCATACACGACTTGCAAAATGCGCGCGTCAGGAGTGTCCTGCTCTACGCAGCGCAGCAACTGGCGATGAAAGCAGGTCTTTTCGCCAGTGTGACAGGCAGGGCCTATCTGTTCCACCGCGAGCAACAGCGCGTCGCCATCACAGTCATAGGCGATGTGGTGCACCCGCTGGGTGTGCCCGCTGGTCTCCCCCTTTTGCCACAGGGTCTCGCGGCTGCGGCTCCAGTAGACCGCAAAGCCCGTCCGCTGGGTCTCTAAAAGGGATGCCTCGTTCATGTAGGCCAGCATCAGCACCTGGCCCGTGTGCACGTCCTGGGCCACCGCAGGCACCAATCCCTGTTCGTTGAATCGGATAACGCTTACATCAATCATGTGTCTACTCCTTCTATGCGGATGTTGTCGACAGCGGCCAATGCTTCCGCCAGGGTGAACGCGCCCGCGTACAACGATTTGCCGCAGATCGCCCCCGCGCAACCCGCATGCTGTAATGCGATAAGGTCCTCCAGTGTATGGACGCCCCCGGAGCCGATGACCTGAATCCCTGTTGCTGCCACCAAGGCCGCTGTGGCTTCTACGTTGGGTCCTGTCATTGTGCCGTCCCGGGAGATGTCGGTATAGATCACCTCACAAATCCCGGCATCCCGCATGCGCAACGCCAGTTCCACAGCAGTGGTGGTGCTCTTCTCCACCCACCCTCGCACGGCCACCATGCCATCTTTGGCATCAATGCCACAGGCGACTCTGCCCGGAAAACATGCACAGGCGGTCTGTACCAAGGTGGGATTTTCCAGGGCAATGGTGCCCAGGATCACGCGGGTCACACACCATCGCAACAGACGTTCCTCAATGTCCGCTAGGGTACGAATGCCTCCCCCCAACTGCACCGGGATGGAGACCTGATCCGTGATATCACGCACAAATTCGGCGTTCTCCGCGCTGCCGGTAAAGGCGCCATCCAGGTCCACTACATGGAGCCAGGCCGCGCCTTCCTGCTGCCAACGTCGGGCCATCTCCAACGGGTGGCCGTAGTCGGTCACCTCTTCGGCACGCCCCTTGTATAAGCGCACGGCACGTCCCGCCTTTATGTCGATGGCCGGATAGATGATCATACGCAGTTCCTTTCCTTTGTGTGATTACAGACTTCCCTTGGTGGACAGTACTCCCGTTATGCTGGGATCTACGGTGACCGCCTTCGACAGGGCAAGCCCAAATGCCTTGAACAGGGCCTCCGCCTTGTGGTGGTCGTCCTTACCATAGGGCACGCACAGGTGGAGCGTCAACCCCGCATGCACTGCCAACGCCCGAAAGAACTCCTCGATGAGCTGGGAGGACATGGTACCCATGGTGGTGGCGGTAAAGACCGTATCGAACACCAGATATGGCCGCCCGCTCATGTCCAGATAAGCAGTGCCCAGCGATTCATCCATGGGCACGGACGCGTTGCCGACGCGCCGGATCCCTCGCTTGTCCCCGACGGCTTGGGATAAGGCCTGCCCCAGGCAGATCCCCACGTCCTCCACCGTGTGATGGGCGTCCACGTGGAGATCCCCTTTACAGGTCACCGACAGATCCATGCGTGCGAATCGTGCAAAGGCACTCAGCATGTGCTCAAAAAAACCGATGCCAACGTCGGCGCAACAAGCACCCGCGCCCTCCAGACACAAGGATAATTGTATGTCGGTCTCCTGGGTTTTGCGAGCAATGGCAGCCTGTCGCATGGTCATTTCTCCCCTTCCGGCGTGAAGCGAATCGCAACGGCATTGGCGTGAGCGTCCAGGCCTTCTGCCCTTGCCAAACGCACAACGTCCTGACTAATGCCCCGCAGTGCTTCTCGTGTGTAATAGATCAGACTGCTCTTTTTGGTAAAGTCCTCCACGTTCAGCGGCGAGAAAAAACGGGCGGTGCCACTGGTGGGCAGCACATGGTTGGGCCCCGCATAATAATCCCCCAAAGGTTCCGGCGCATAATGCCCTAAAAAGATGGCCCCCGCGTTGCGGATGCTACCCAACAGGCCGAAGGGATCGGCCACAGACAGTTCCAGGTGTTCCGGCGCCACGGCGTTGGCGATTTCCGCTGCCTGGGCCAAGTTATCACACACCACGATGGTCCCAAAGCGATCCAGGGAGGTCTCCACAACCTCCCGCCGTGGCAACTGCGAAGTTTGTTTCACGATTTCTGTGCGCACCTTCTCCGCCATGGCCGCGCTATCGGTGACCACGATGGAGGCTGCGAACACATCGTGTTCAGCCTGGGAGAGCATGTCCGCCGCCACATAGGTCGGATTGGCGCTTTCATCCGCGATGACCAGCACCTCCGACGGCCCGGCAATCATGTCGATGCCCACATGGCCGAACACCTCTCGCTTAGCATTAGCTACATAGATATTTCCCGGACCCACGATCTTGTCTACCTTGGGCACGGTCTGGGTGCCAAACGCCAAAGCCGCTACAGCCTGGGCGCCGCCGACCTTATAGATCACGTCCACACCGGCAATGTCCGCCGCCACCAGCGTCAGCGGGTTGTTGACCCGCCCATCCTGTCCCGGCGGCGTCACCATGATGATCTGCTCCACGCCGGCTACCCGGGCAGGAAGCACATTCATGAGTACGGAAGAAGGATATGCTGCCGTTCCGCCAGGCACATACACCCCCACACGCGCCAAGGGGCGTACCATCTGCCCTAGGGCATGATCAGGCTCAAAATCGATCCAGGTGTGTTGTTTCTGCTTTTGATGAAAGGCGGTGATCCGCTGGGCCGCTCCCTGCATGGCTTGCACCCAAGCCGGGTCGGCGGCGGCATAAGCGGCCTGTGTCTCCGCCGGGGTCACGACCATGGTTTCCGGCGTCAAATCCGCGTTGTCAAATCGCTTGGTGTAGGCCAGCAGCGCCTCGTCGCCTTGGACACGCACTGCCGCCACGATTTCCTGAACCCGGTTGGTGATCTCCGCGTCCGCAAGTTGTGAGCGGGACAGCAGCCGCTGGGCCAGGGCCTGACGATCGTTGGCCGAGACTATGGGGATCATGCCTGCCCCTCCTTTTGGGATAATTGCTCGGACAGCGCCTCCATCAGCGAGCGGATACGTCGACTCTTGGTCTTCAGCGATACGACATTGACCACCACCCTGGCACTGACCTGGCTGATGGTCTCCAGCACCTCCAGCCCGTTGGCCCGCAAGGTACCTCCACTCTCCACGATGTCCAGAATAACATCCGAAAGACCGATCAGAGGGCCCAGCTCCACCGAGCCGTTGAGCTGAATGATCTCGATGTTCTGCCCCCGGGCGGCGTAGTATCCCCGTGCAATGTTGGGATACTTGGTAGCCACCCGCAGATTGGCTCGTCCCGTCCCCTGCGTGCGCTGTTCAGGCCGTCCGGCGATGCACAGCCTACAGGCCCCCAGACCCAGGTCCAACAGTTCATACAGGGGCTTGTTGGCCTCTAGCAGGGTGTCCTTCCCGGCCACGCCGATATCGGCCACGCCGTGTTCCACATACGTAGGCACATCACTGGGCTTCACCAGTACAAAACGATAGCGTCCGGTGGGATCCTCCAGGATCAGTTTGCGCCCGGGATCACGGACCGTCGCGCAGTCGATGCCCACGGCCTCCAGCATGGCCACAGTCTGCTCCGCCAGTCGACCCTTGGCCAAGGCAATGGTGACGCAATCCCGTTCCTGCTCTGTGGCGGGTTGATCCCCCTGCGCTGTCAGTGCGGTAAGCATTTGCGTCACATCCAGGGCGAATCCAACTGCCGGCAACTGCAGGTCGAAGTCCGCCGGTAGCGTATCATATCGGCCGCCGGAGAGCAGCGGCTTGCCCAAATGGCTGGTGAGACCACGAAAGATAATACCGGTATAGTAGTGGATGGCCTGCACCATACCCAGATCGATGGACACATACTGTTTCAGTCCCCGGGTCTCCAGCGCCTTGAGAACATCGGCGATGCGTTGAAGTGCCGTCAGGCAGCGTGGGGATTGCGTAAGCTGTTGTGCCCGGGTTAGAACTTCCTCCCCGCCGTACAGGGTGGGCAGTTGCATGATGCGGCGCGATACCTCCGCGCCTAGGCGGTGATCCCGCAGCATGAGCTCGATGGCCAGCATGTTCTTTTGCTCCACATACGTACGGAGTTGTTCCTCCGCCTCGCCAGAGAATCCCAGCTCTTCCATCAATCCCTTGAAAAACTCCACCTGGCCAATATCGATCTGAAACCGCGTCAGCCCGCACGCCTCCAACGCCTGGATGGCCAGAACCAGTGTCTCTACGTCAGCTTCCGGCGCGCTGTCGCCCAACAGCTCGATGCCCGCCTGGGCGGTCTGGCAGTATCGCGGGTGCTCCTCTTGCGGAAAGCTCAGCACATCCTGCACATAGCTCAACCGTAGGGGCGAACCGGCCTCCCGCATATGAGCGGCAGCCATGCGCACGATGGGCATGGTGTTGTCGGGGCGGATGGCCAGGGTTCTGCCGGCGCGATCCGTGGTCTTCCACATCTGTTGGGAAGCGATGCCCACAGTGCCCCCGGCAAAGGCCTCATAATACTCGATCAACGGTGTTTCCACTTCCAAGTATCCGGCTTGGGCAAACTGCGTGCGCAGCACTTGCTCCAATCGACGCTTGGCAGCACAGGTCCCGGGTAGCAGATCCTGCATCCCATCCGGAATCCGTCGCTCACGCTTTTGCATAGACTCCTCCATCGGTCGCTTTATCAGTTTAGCGCTTTATCTTTGTGAATTGTTACTATAGTACGCACCCTTTTCTCTTTTGTCAAGCTTTTCGTGGTATCTAATGAAAAAAATGGAGCCTTACCCCATCCTACGGCATGCAGCAAATTCTTGTCAAGAACACAGGGAGAAGTTTCCCCTGCAAAAAAGGTGCACCACGCTTTTGCATGGTGCACCCAATGGATGGAGAACCTAGCTTATGTCAAGGGATGCCTTTGCGACTTACTTGCCGCTCATGGCGCGCTCGGCCTGCTCGATCATGCGCTTGACCATGTAGCCGCCGATGTAACCGGCCTGGCGGCTCGGCAGATCGCCGTTATAGCCCTGCTTGAGGTTGATGCCCAGCTCGTTGGCGATTTCAAACTTCATGTTGTAAAGCGCCTGCTTGGCTTCGGGCACCATGGAACGGTTGGAGTTGGAATTCGAAGAATTGTTATACATGCTTGATATTCCTCCAAATTTTAATGTTGGGGTTTACTTGCCGGCCATCTGACGCTCCGCCTGCTCAATCAGACGCTTGACCATGTAGCCGCCGACGTAGCCATTCTCCCGCGAAGTCAGGTCGCCGTTGTAGCCCTGCTTCATGTTGATGCCAAGTTCGCGCGCGATCTCGAATTTCATCGAGTCCAGTGCGGCGCGAGCCTCAGGCACATTGGCGCTCTTGGAGCCGCTGTTGCTGCCCATTTGCATGTCCGTGTTCACCTCCCGTTCGTTTTCAGGCGTATTTTTTGCGCAAAGCGCTTGCAATACACTACCAATTGTCCACAGGGAGGAT
>JAVBUS010000158.1:0-7076 GCA_031555125.1 Eubacteriales bacterium
GCTTGAGACAAAAGGGCAGCATGGTCAGCGCGGCGACGAAAAAGCGTAACGCCATGATCAGCGGGGTGGACAGGTGGGCACGCAGAGCATACTCCGTGGCCACAAAGCCCACTCCCCAGATCAGGGCAACCAGCGATAGGGCCGCGTCGGCCAGGCGGGTCGTATGGCGCATGAATGGGATGCTCCTTGCAAAAAAGATGATACTGCGACAGTCTATCACATTTCACCACGGTTCGCATCCCTGCGGGGCGATTGCTGTCGAAACTTTCTTTGCCAACTTTTCTCTTTCGTGTGCAATCTTTCCACGTCGACCTTCGTTTATTATACAGAAGCCTACGTACGAAGGGAGAATACCATGAAGCGTACCCTCAGCATTTTTCTGGCCGCCCTGTTGCTGCTTCTGTCATCCGGCATTGTCGCGCAAGCGGACGCCCTCAAAGGCGGCGCCATCACGCTGGATTTTTTTGATAGCATCCATCATGACACCCCCCGCAGCCAGATTGTGGACGCACTAAAGGATGTGGGCTCAAAGATCGGTGCCGGTAATACCTTCTTTGGCGTCACAAAACTCACGCTGGAGGGGGTGCCCGTCAAGCGCATGGAGGTAGCCGTCAGCTCCGATACGCTGCACATACAAGGCCTGGAAATCTTTGTGGATGTGCGGCCCACCGCGACCTATACGCAGCCCGGTGAGCGGTATGACGCGCTGCTGGCAGCCTTGACCAAGAAATACGGCGAACCGGTGACGGTGCGCAAGGCCACCTGTCTATACCGGGTCTGGGACGGGGCGGAGTTGCGCTATTACAGCGGCCGACGGGGCCAGGCCAAAAAGATTCACCTGCTGTTCCGCATCAAACCCGATGCCGACGGTTCCGTCACCGCCAACCAGGAAAGCCTGCCCGTTCCCGCGCCCAAGGAGTTTGTGTGGGGTCCGGGCATCAAGATGGGCATGGACCGGGCACAGGTCAAATCGTTGGAAAAAGGTGAGATGGAACGCGACAAGGGCAACACCCTGATATACCAGAGCACCATGCCTTTCTGGATGGATGCTGCGGCCAAGGTGACCTATACCTTTGACGCCCAGGGGGCGCTGGTGGAGATCATGGCGCGACTGACCAAACAGCCCTATGATCCCAACGACATCATCGACCGTTACGACGACGTGGATAAATCCTTGATCAACCACCACCTGGGCCAAGCGGAACAGGATGGATACGCGCACTGGCGCGAAGGGCACAGCTACGACCCGCTGGATGGCTCCAAGTGGCTCAAGGCGGTGCAAAAGGGCGTACTGGCATACGAGCAGACTTGGACGGTGGGCGGCGTCAAGATTGAGCACGCGCTGCGCAACGAAAAAAACAAGGTGCTGCAGACCATCTGGTGCGCGGTGACCGAGCCGTAGTCGGAGGGGCGCTAGGGGGAAGCGCCGCCGTCTACATAGGGGATGCACATAGTGACGCGAGTCACGATGGGCATCCCCGCTTTTGTCTCCACCCCCGACTTGGGGGCAAGCTAAGGCAACACCGTGCAAATCGGGCAGTTGTCCACACGGATCTTTTCGTGCGGCTCTATGTCGCGCTTCTGGTCGCCGTGGCGCTGCCACGGCTTCCTACAGGCTCCTCGATCAGCGCGAAAATCTCTCGCGCGGCCAACGACTCTGCTTTGTGCGGTGTTACCCTAATCGTCCATCCCCTTGCCTGCCAGAATCTGAGGGATGAACTTCTCGATGCGGGCGCTCCTGGTTTTCGCTTGTTTAGCACCGGCGAAAAACAGCACATACCCCCGCTGCCGACCGGGTGTCAGGGCGGTAAACGCTACACGAAGCGCCGGATCTTCGTCGAACTTGGCTTCCAGCTCTTCCGGGATCTCCAACTCGCTGCTCTTGGGGTGGGCCACCTGTGCGCCGGACTTCTCCAACTCGATGGCTTGGGCCAGATAGGCCTCCAGGATGGGCGCCAACTGCTCCACGTGCGCTACACTGGTGCACTTGACAATGCGGGCGGCCTGCACATTCTCGGTCTGCCGGACCAGAATGCCGTGGGGATCCTGCAACAACGCACCTTTGAAAAAACTGAGGATACAATAGGTCTTGAAGGGGCCGATCATGGCCACGATGGCACCCCCTAAGGTGTAACAGGGCTTATTCCACTTGCATTCCTCTGTTAGCCCGCTATCCAAGGCGATGGCGCGCAGGGCGGCCATCTCGGCCAGCCAGGGCTGGGGCGTGGCAAAAAAGGCATCGATCTGGGGATGGGTTTGGTGATTGGACATAAAAACACCTCGCAATATAATGGGGTACGCCAATGGGATCACGGCCGGGGGAGGCAGGAGCTGGGCAGCACGCCCTTGACCTTTTTGAATTGTTTGCGGAAGTAAATGGCATCTGGATACCCGCAGAGGGAAGCGGTTTCCGTGATGGAATACTCGCCGCTGTGCAGCAGGGCCTCGGCTTGGTTCATCCGCAGGCCGGTAAGATAGGTGTGCAACAGCATCCCTGTCTCCTGCTTGAACAACGCACCGAAGTAGACTGGATTCAGTCCGTATTGGTGTGCCATAGCATCCATGGAAAAGGGCTCGCTGTAATGCTCAGCCAGATACCGCATAGCCCGGCGGACCCGGGGATCCATGGTGCCCGGCGCATGCTTGTACACCACCAACTCGATCAGCCGGTGCAGAATCAGGGTGAAGATGGCCCGGGCCTTCATGGTGACCCCAGGGTCCTGGTGCAGCCATGTGCGAGTCAACTCCCGGTATAGGTTGATCAGATCACCGGGCACCCCGATGGCGGTAATCAGTGGCAAGTCCAGCACCGCCTTGCCACCATAAAGGTGGTGTAGCGTAAAGTTGGCGGCATAGGACTCCATGGTGTCTCCCGGCGTGTTGATGGCGCTGCGCACGCTGCCCGGGGGAATACAGAACAGATCCCCCCGCGTTGCGCGGTGCAACTCGCCGTCGATGACATAGTCAGCACTGCCATCCACGATCAGGGTGATATCAAAAAAATCGATGCGGCTTTCGTCTATGCGCCAACTGGGCGTGCGTACGCGATGGATAAAGTAGCCGATAGCAGGCACCAAGGGATCATAGGCGGCGCTGTCCACGCAATCCCCTCCCAAACAAATCTTGAATTGAGACAGGATGTCTGTATTTTGTCCATTGTAGCATCTCCTCGTCAATGGTATCATATTCGGTAGAAAAGGTAAAGGGACGCGTCGCGTTTCTGATGGATATGCATAAGCGCGGTCGATCGACGGCCACGCTGGTAGTACGTGTATCTTGATTTTATCCTCTACTGAACGAGGTGAACGGATGACGGAGGCACAGTACAGCCCCTGCCATGGGTGGCTGCAGCCCCAGTCTATTGGCGCAGGGCAGACCCTGTGTGTATCGGCGGGCGACGGTTGTCTGTATGGAGCCGAGGAGCTGGTCCGGGGGATGACCCGATTGGGATATGCGGTCGCCGATGGCGGATGGCCGGTACGGCTGTCGATGGATGCGGCGCTGCCCCCGGAGGCTTACAGCCTTTCCGGCGGACAGGAAGGCTATACGGTGCAGGGTGGCAATGCGGCGGGTGTGTTGTACGGCGTCTATGAATTGCTGCGGCGAATGGCCCAAGGCGAAAAACAGACCGAGATCTGTTTTGAGGGGAAACCATCGGTCGCGTACCGCATGCTCAACCACTGGGACAACATGACCGGCGATGTGGAGCGAGGGTACGCAGGGGGGTCGCTTTTCTTTGCGGATGGCGAGTTCTCCTACGATCCCAAGCGCATTGCAGACTACGGTCGGTTGCTGGCCAGCGTGGGAATTAACGCCATCGCCATCAACAACGTCAACGTAACCAAACGCAGTGCGGGGCTCATCGCCCAACCGCTGCTGGGCCAGGTGGCGGCCCTGGCGGGCATCTTGCGGCCCTTTGGTGTCCGACTGGCTCTGTCGGTGCACTTCGACAGCCCCGTGCTGTTGGGCGGCCTGGATACACCGGACCCTTTGGATCCCGCGGTGGGCGACTTTTGGGCCCGACGGGCAGCGGAAATCTATGCGGTAATCCCGGACTTTTTGGGTTTTGTGGTCAAGGCGGATTCAGAGTTCCGCGGTGGCCCGGAAGCCCTGGGCCGTACCCAGGCAGACGGCGCCAACACCCTGGCCAGGGCGCTGGCGCCCCATGGTGGCATGGTGTTTTGGCGATGCTTTGTATACAACTGCAAGCAGGATTGGCGCGACAGGCACACCGATCGCCCCAAGGCCGCCTATGAGCACTTTCAGCAGTTGGATGGGGCCTTTGACCACAACGTGGTGCTGCAGATCAAGTACGGCCCACTGGACTTCCAGGCCCGGGAACCGTTGTCGCCGCTTTTCGCGGGGTTGACGCGCACGCGGCAGGCCGTGGAATATCAAATCACCCAGGAGTATACCGGACACCAGATTGATCTGTATACCCACGCGGTGCAGTGGCGCGGTTTGCTGGACAGCCCTGTGGACGCGGGAATCACCCTGGCCGACGAATACGGCAAGCGCATCCAGGCCGTGTGCGCGGTACCCAATGTGGGCAACGATCCCAATTGGACCGGCAACACCCTGGCGCAGTGCAACCTGTACGCCTTTGGTCGCATGGCCTGGGATCCCCGTTTGGATCCGGCGGCGGTGGTGGAGGAGTGGGTGAAGCAGACCTTTGCCGGTTATGATGAGGCCCAAGGTGTGGTCAAGGCCATGCTGCTGCGGGCCAACGATGCGTACGAAGCATACACCGCGCCCTTGGGCATTGGCTTCATGGTCAATCCCCATGGACACTACGGCCCCAATGTAGAAGGCTATGAGTTTGCCAAGTGGGGGACCTATCATCGGGCGGATCGTACCGCCATCGGTGTGGATCGCACCAGCCGGGGCACGGGGTACACCCTGCAGTATCCCGCGGCGATCCGGCAGCGGTTCGATGACCCCGCCACCTGCCCGCAGCACGTACTCCTGTTCTTTCACCGATTGCCCTACGATTACAGGATGCCGGATGGACGCTCCCTGCTGCAGTACATCTACGACACACATTACGAAGGGGCCCAGGCAGCGGATGCCTTGCTGACGGATTGGGAATCCTTGGAGGGTATCTTGCCCCGCGGCGTGTATGTCTCGGTGCGGGAGCGGCTACTGTTGCAGGTGGACAATGCCCGGGAGTGGCGGGACGTGATCAATACATACTTCTATCGCAAAACCGGCATCCCGGATGCCCAAGGCCGGACCATCTACCCCTGACCGAGAGGAGGCAAGCCCATGACCACGGCATCCCCGCGCAAAAACAGTGGGTTCTTCAACGCCATGTACTGGAAGCGCTATTGGACGCTGTATCTGCTGCTGGCGCTTCCCATCGCATTCTTTGTAGTGTTCCGGTATGTGCCCATGACCTACATCCAGATTGCCTTTAAGCAATACAAGATCGCCATGACGCCCTGGCAGATGGCCCTGGCAGGCCAAAACGGATGGGAGTACTTCATCAAGGCCTTTGCCAATCGCGATTTCTTGTTCGCGCTGCGCAACACCATCACCCTGAACTTGCTGGATCTGATGGTAGGCTTTCCCGCGCCGATCCTGCTGGCGTTGCTGCTCAACGAGCTGCGCTTTCGCCGGTTCAAACGGATAACCCAGACCATCGCCTACATGCCCCACTTTCTGTCCTGGGTCATCATCAGCGGCTTGGCGCTGCAGGTCTTTGCGCCCACTACCGGCTTAGTCAATACCCTGTTGGTGCGGATGGGGTTCGCACCGGTACCCTTCCTGAACGATCCCGGGCACTGGATATGGACGTACGTGTTCCTGGGCGTTTGGCAGAGCGTGGGCTGGAACACCATCATCTATCTGGCGGCCCTCACCGGCATCAACCCGGAACTGTACGAGGCCGCGTCGGTGGATGGCGCCGGACGGTTCCGCAAGATATGGCACATTACCCTGCCCGGCCTAAAGCCCACCATCGTCACCCTGCTCATCATGAGCCTGGGCCGTATCCTGGGCAGCGAGTTCGATCGTCCCTACGCCTTGGCCAACAAGCTGGTGACCAGCGTATCCAACGTGATCTCGGTTTTTGTGTACAACAACGGCATTCGCGGCTTGCAGTTTTCGCTGTCCACCGCGGTGGGTCTGTTTCAGTCGGTGATCTGCGTGCTCTTCCTGGTGATGGCCAACACCTTCGCCAAGCGGATGGGCGAACGCGGGATTTGGTAGGGGGAGGTGTGATAAAATGAAACGCCCCTTGCGCGAACATGTGGTGGACTGGACGGTGGTGGCGCTGTGCGTGCTGCTGATCCTGGTTTGCTTGCTGCCGCTGCTCAATATACTGGCCCGTTCCCTCAGCACCCCGAATGCACTGGTGACCAACAAGGTGAGCATTTATCCCGTTGGCTTGAACTTTAGTGCGTACAAGATGGTCTTGGAGGATAGCAAGTACACCGTGTCCCTGGGGTGGACCGCCATTCTGACCATGATTTGCACCGTCGTGTCCATGGTCATGACCACCATCTGCGCCTACCCCCTGATCTACGAAAACCTAAAGGGCAGAAAGTTCTTTAACGGCCTGATCTTGCTCACCATGTACTTTGGTGCCGGAGCGGTGCCGAACTACCTGCTGATGAAGGACCTGCATCTGCTGGATAACCCCTTGGTGCTGATCCTACCCAACTGTTTGAGCGTTTTCAACGTCATTATTATGCGCAGCTTTTTGTTCAGCGTGCCCGACAGCCTGCGGGAGTCCGCCGAGCTGGACGGCGCGGGCCCTATCCGGATCATGCTCAGCATCTATCTGCCGCTGTCCACCGCAGTCATTGCTACCCTGTCCCTGTTCTATGCGGTGGGACGGTGGAACGGGTTCTCCGACGCGCTGATGTACATGACCAAAAATCGCGCGTATCACCCGATCCAGCTGCTGCTGTATAACATTCTGAACAGCGTAACCAGCATCGAGGTGGCTACCCAGGAGGGCTTTACCATGCCCGGCCTGTCGGACACCATCAAGGCGGCCACCGTCATGTTCGCCACCATTCCCATCCTGCTGGTGTACCCTTGGCTCCAGCGCTACTTCATCGCCGGCGTTA
>JAVBUS010000151.1:0-4272 GCA_031555125.1 Eubacteriales bacterium
TAGCAATTGTGATCCGTGTAGGCCACGATTTGATACCCCTTCGCCTTGTACGCCTGCTTGATTTCCTCCGGGGTCAGCTCGCCGTCGGACAGGGTGGTGTGATTGTGCAAATTTGCTTTGTAATAGGGACGGTCGGCACGGAGCAGGTCGATCCGGGCATTGGTTGCCATGGTGCATGCCTCCTTGCGTATTCTTTGCGATGGTCCCCCTACCGGAGCACCACCACGTGATCCGAGTGATAGAAATGCTTGCTGCTAAGCTGAATGGCCTGCGTGAACTTGCTATTGGCGATCACCTTTAGCCCGTTCTTGCGCACGATATCGTGCAGGAAACGGGGCACCGCATCCCGGAACTTGATCTCCAGGATGATGCTGAGGGGATCGTGTTCCCGAAAAAAGTGAGGCAAATGGGTCAGGGAGACACCCTGGGCACTGCGCACCCGGTGGTCAAAGGTAACCCGCACCCCGCCGCCGTCGCGCATCTGGTACCCCTCTCGCTCATACTCGATCACCACTTTAGGCCCCAGCAGGCGGCTGCACTTGAGCAACTCGCACTGGGCCAGCACGGGATCCTCCGTTTCAAAATGCCCGGTGTGTTCATAGGCCGCCAACGCCTCCCAGGACAGGGGGGCGGTCTTTTTGATCACCAGGTTGCGTTCCCGCATCTTCAGCTCCGCCCGTACCGCGTCCCCCGGATTATTCGGATAGGTACGCAGGCGCATCTTGGTGCGGATGTTGTCTCCGCTGAGTTTTTCGTTATACAGTTCGTACTGATCGGAATCAAAATACAGGCTGCGCACCGTGTAGCCCTTCCCTGGGGCCTGTTGGGTGAACCCATCCTTGCGCATATAGGGAACCAGCGCGTGCTTCACCCGCAGGTACTCGAACGCGCTGATGCGATATTTTAGCTCAAACCGGCTATCCGGATCACCTTGCTTCATGGCACACCTCGTCAGGTCGGCAGCACGATCTGCGGCGCTAACAGCGATACCTTGTCCACGCCTTGGACGCTGCGCAGGGCCCGGGTCAACTGCTCGGTAGCCTGGGGCGTCATGGTTTTGATGTACAGCTCATAGATAATCTCCCAGCGGTCGCCGTCCACCTCTTGGGACCGCACGGCGATGTCCTGGGCATGGGCACTGAGCACCGCGTGGGTGGCACTCCCCTGGATCTCCCCCGCGCCGGACACCACCAACACAAAATCCCGGCTCTTGACCACGCCGTATCGCAGTAGATGCAGTACAAAGATCAGCAGCACCATCACCAGCGTAGTCACCAGCACCACCACCCAGTTGTAGGTGCCGCAACCCAGACCCACCGAAATGGTCCAGAACAGAAACACCATATCCCGGGTGTCCTTGATAGGCGTACGGAAGCGTATGATGGACAAAGAACCGATCAGCCCAAGCGACAACACCAGATCCCCCCGGATAAAAAGCATCACCGATGTCACGATGGGTGCCAGCAACACCAGGGTCTTCATAAAGGATAACTCATAGTTAAGGCCCCGGTGGGTATACTTGTACATCTGGGCGATGATCAGCGCCACCGCCACCGCCAACGCCACTGAAAACCCGATGTCAAACAGCGTGCGCATAGATACGGCGAACACGCCGCGCAAGGCCGAAAGGGCTTCCTGCATGCATGTGCTTCCTTTCCGTACGAAGAATGGATACAGTGTAACCCAACGATACGGGGCTGTCAATCATCCCGAACACAGCGCGTAGACTCCGCCCTCTGCAATGGATTTCCTTTTGCTCCCAAACATGCTATTGGCAAACTTTGCTATTCGAGGTACAATGTGGGCATCCCCCTACATTTTTTGTCAGGAGGCGAGTTCCTTGCACGCGAGCATGATCAGTCAACCCAAACCCCTTGTATTTAGCTATCGCCAGTACGGAGTGCAGACAATAGTATGCATCGCTCTTTCTGCGCTGTTATTGCTGGTTCCCAGACTGGTGGGTTGGGTGGATCTGGACCATCCGGCCACCACAAACCCCACAATGCTCCTCACCTTTCTGTTGCTGATCACATTGGCCATTTTCACCGTATTTGTGTTGCTACGACGCTTTTTTTGCCGCAAAGGCTATGCGTATATGGCACTGGACTCTTTGCGACTGGATCTGTCCGATCACGTCAGGGCCTACCCCTACGATCGGATTACCAAGCTGGTCTATTACAAACACTTATTTGGCGGCGGCATGTTCCTGTGCTGCGGCAGCAACTGGATTTTCATCCAGCGCGTCCGCGGCGACGAATCTTTGAAGGCGGTTTTCGACGCATTCCATGAGCGCTGGCAGGACTGGGTCCATGCCTTGAGCGTCATCCTGCCCGAAGAAAAGGCGAAGGGACGGTAAAACAGCACATCGCTATAATGATTTCGCCCTGGCTAGGGGGCCGCATTTCCTTGACATCCCCACCCCGCCCGCATATAATATCCCTATATTCACATATTCCCCATCGATGGAGAGGAGTAGGCGCGCATCCCGCAAGAGAGGGCGGCTCACGGCTGCAAGGCCGCCCCGGGCACTGTGTACCGAAGGTCGCTCCGGAGGGCGTCGGGCCAGGCATGCGCCAGCCCGTGCGGGTTCGCCCGATACAGCGATGCGAGGCTTGGCTTTCTGCCCCGATGGAAAGCCGGCGAAATAAGGTGGTACCACGGAGCCGCTCCGTCCTTTGATGAGGACGAACGGCTTTTTTGATGGGTATAATAAGGAGGCGATCCCATGAACCAGGTCAACTGGGGAGGTGTCGCGGTGCTGTTGATCGGCGCGGCGCTTGGGTACTTTGGCGACAAGATCGCGGGCCTTTGGTGGCCGGACATGCCCAAGCGCGGCGTAATGCTGCGGGTTGCCGGGCTGGCGCTTGCCTTCGCCGGTACCCTATGGGCCATACTGGGATAATACAACAAGGGGGAACCATCATGACCACCGAGCAACAGGCCTCGCGGCCGGAAATGGACAAGACCTATGCGCCGCAAGCGATTGAAGGGGCGCTCTACAGCGAATGGGAGGAGGGCGGTGCCTTCCGCTGCCACCGGGATCCGGCGAAAAAGCCGTTCACCATCATGATGCCGCCGCCCAACATCACCGGGCAGTTGCACATGGGCCACGCCATGGATGTCACCATTCAGGACACCCTCACCCGCTTCCACCGCATGCGTGGCGAGGCGGCGCTTTGGCTGCCCGGCACCGACCACGCGTCCATCGCTACCGAGGTCAAGATCATCGAAAAGATGGCCCAGGAGGGCATTAAGAAGGAAGACGTTGGCCGCGAAGGCTTTTTGGAGCGTGCCTGGGCATGGAAGGAGCAGTACGGCGGGCGCATCGTGGAGCAGCTGCGGCGCATGGGCGCGTCCTGCGACTGGTCCCGGGAGCGGTTCACCATGGACGAAGGATGCTCCCACGCCGTCAACGAAGTGTTCTGTAACCTATACGAAAAGGACCTGATCTATCGCGGCGATCGCATCATCAACTGGTGTCCCGTGTGCAAAACCGCCCTCAGCGATGCCGAGGTGGAGTACGAGGAACAGGCCACCCACATCTGGCACATCCGCTACTGCGGCCCCCATGGCGACGTGGTGGTGGCCACCACCCGGCCGGAGACCATGCTGGGCGATACCGGCGTGGCCGTGCATCCCGACGATCCCCGCTATCAGCATCTGATCGGCAAAACCGTGACCCTGCCCCTGATGAACCGGGAGATCCCCGTGGTGGCCGATGCTTACGTAGACATGGCATTCGGCACCGGTGCTGTGAAGATGACCCCCGCCCACGATCCCAACGACTTCGACATCGCCCAGCGCCACGGCCTGCAAATCCTGCGGGTGATGGATGACGCCGGGGTGATGAACGAGGCCGCCGGGGACTTTGCCGGGCTGTCCGCCAGGGCCTGCCGCAAGCAAGTGGTGGAGGCCCTGGAAGCCCTGGGCGCGCTGGTCAAGATCGAGGATTACACCCACAACGTGGGCACCTGCTACCGCTGTCACACCACCGTGGAGCCCCTGGTATCCCGCCAGTGGTTCGTCAAGATGCAGCCGCTGGCGAAACCCGCCATCGAGGCCGTGCGGGAAGGGCGGACCCGGTTCGTGCCCGATCGGTTCGATAAAACCTATTACAACTGGATGGTGAACATCCGGGATTGGTGCATCTCTCGCCAGCTGTGGTGGGGCCACCGGATCCCCGCCTAGTATTGCGACGGCTGTGGCGAGCTCATTGTGGCCCGCACCGCGCCGGAGGCGTGCCCCCACTGCGAGGGAAAACTGCGTCAGGAC
>JAVBUS010000089.1:0-11063 GCA_031555125.1 Eubacteriales bacterium
GGGTGTTTCAAAACGCCAAACGAGCAATATCCGGCGGCTTTTCCGCCATGTCCGCGTCGTTTTCGCTTGGTGTACCGTCGGTGCGCTGCGCTCCGCCCCCTTGATGTGACGAAGAAATCTTGGTTCTTGCACCCTCATACCGTTTGAAACACGCCCTGAGAGATCATGCACAAAAGCTAGGGGGAACGGTCTATGTTGGCACAGCTGCTCAGCTATGGGTTGCAAGGCATCGAGGGATTTCCGGTCACTGTGGAGGTGGACGTGTCAGAGGGTATGCCCATGTACGAGCTGGTGGGCCTGCCGGATGCCGCCGTCAAGGAGTCCCGTGAGCGTGTTCGTGCCGCCCTGTGCAACAGCGGGTTCGAGATGCCCGTGGCCCGCATCACCGTCAACCTGGCCCCTGCGGACACCAAGAAGGAAGGTCCGGCCTTCGATCTGCCCCTGGCCCTGGGCATTCTGCGGGCCTCTGGACAGATCCGGATGCCGGAGCAGGATTACAAAAAGCGGTTGTGCATCGGCGAATTGGCCTTGGGCGGGGAAGTGGCGCCGGTGCGCGGCGCTCTGCCCATGGTCATTGCCGCCCACGCCTTTGGCGTGGAAGAGGTGCTGCTGCCGGTAGGCAATGCGGCAGAGGTGCGTTGCATCGAGGGGTTGCGGGTGATACCGGTGGCCACCCTGCAGGAGGCTGCGCGGCATCTGTCGGGACGAGCCGTCATCCAGCCCCAGCAGCAGGTGCCGTATACCACCTTCCGTGCCCAGTGGCATACCCAGCATGATCTGTCATCGGTCCGGGGTCAGTTGGGCGCCAAGCGCGCCCTCGAGATTGCTGCCGCCGGGGGACACAACCTGCTGATGATCGGCCCGCCGGGCTCCGGCAAGACCATGCTGGCGCGGTGTCTGCCGGGCATTCTGCCGGATATGCGGTTTGAGGAAGCCCTGGAGACCACCCGCATCCATAGCGCGGCGGGTGAGGTGCGCAGCGGCAACGGCTTGCTGGAGGAACGTCCCTTTCGCGCACCCCATCACACAGCGTCGGCGGTGGCGCTGGTGGGCGGCGGCAGCAAAGCAAAGCCGGGGGAGATCAGCCTGGCCCATGGGGGCGTGCTTTTTCTTGATGAACTGCCGGAGTACAATCGGGCGGCGCTGGAGGCCATGCGTCAGCCTTTAGAGGATGGCTTCGTGTCCATCTCCCGCATCAGCGCCCAGGCGCAGTATCCAGCCCGGGTGATGCTGGTGGCTTCCATGAATCCCTGCCCTTGCGGACATTACGGTTCTCAGTCGCAGTCTTGCCGCTGTTCCCAGCGGGATATTCGCCACTACCTGGACCGCATTTCCGGCCCCTTACTGGATCGCATCGATCTGCAGATGGAGGTGGAGGCGGTACCGGTGCGGGAGATCGCCAAAGGGGAACAACCGGAGGAGTCCTCTGAGCGCGTCCGGGAGCGGGTCAATGCGGCTCGGGACATCCAGCAGCAGCGCTACGCCCACATACCCGGTCAGCACTGCAATGCCCAACTCCCGGCCCAACAGTTGGAAACGTACTGCACCCTGGACGAGGGCGGCAAGGCATTGCTGTTCCGTGCCGTGGAGCACTATCATCTGTCCATGCGCGCATATAGCAGGGTGCTGAAGGTGGCTCGCACCATCGCGGATTTGGCAGGGGCGGAGCATATCGCCACCGAGCACATCGCCGAGGCCATCCAATATCGCAATTTGGATCAAAAATACTGGGGGAGCAACCCATGAGCGCGTTCAGTCCGCAGGATGCATGGTTATGGCTGGCGATATCCGGCGTGACACCGTCGCGCTTTTCCGCGCTGATGGCGGAATATGGTGATGTGGCGGGGATTTTGGCGGCGGTGGAAGGCGGCGCACCCATGCCCGGACCGGTACGGCGCAAGCTGATGGATGCCCGGCTTCCGGCAAACATGGATACGGTGCGCCAGGATATGGCCCGGTTCGGCATCTCCTTGGTCACCCGGGAGCACGCAGGATATCCACCCCTGTTGCGGTACTTGGTCGATCAACCCGTGGCCCTGTTTGTGCGCGGTGTTTTGGATATGAACGATGCCCGCACTTTTGCTATCGTCGGCTCCCGCCGTTGCACGCGCTACGGTAGCCAGGCTGCCCAGCGCATCGCCGCGGGAGTGGCCGCGGATGGCGTATGTGTCGTGTCCGGCATGGAGCGAGGCATCGACAGCGCGGTTCATTTAGGGGCCTTGGGCGTGGGTGGCCGTACCATGGCGGTGCTGGGTTGCGGCGCCGACATTGCCTATCCGCCGGAGAACAAGGGGCTCATCGATCGGGTCATCGGGGAGGGCGGATCGGTACTCACCGAGTATCCGCCTGGGACCGCGCCCATCGGGCGGCACTTTCCTGCCCGCAATCGGATCATTAGCGGCATATGTTCCGGCGTGCTCATCGCCGAGGCGACGGAGACCTCCGGTGCCATGATCACGGTCCGCCATGCGCTAGACCAAGGCCGAGAGGTCTACGCTATGCCGGGTCCGGTGGACAGTCCCACCAGCGTGATGCCCCTGGAGCTGCTGCGAGAAGGTTCCCAAATGGCCACCCGGGCGGAGGATATCCTGCAGGGGATGCGCTGGCTGACGGCGGAGGGAGATTCGGTGAAGGCGCCACCGAAAAAAAGAAGCGCACCGAGGGACACGACCGCCGCTCCTGCGGAGAAAGCACCCGCCCTGTCCCCGACGGACCAGCGCATCGTAGACTGTTTGGCGCAGGGTGAACAGCCATTTACCGCACTGGCAGATCGCACGGGAATGTCGGTATCGGATTTGAATTGCCACTTGACAATGCTGGAATTACAAGGAATAATAATACAGCTTCCCGGACGTATCTATAGCAAGGCGCGGTGATACGCTACCATCGCTGGGAAGCACGCGCACGTCACGCCATTTTGGGAGGATACAAACATTGAACGCAAGCAAGCTGGTTATCGTTGAGTCGCCTGCGAAGGCACGTACCATCGCCAAGTTTTTGGGCAAGGGATACCGGGTGGAAGCATCTAACGGGCACGTCCGGGATCTGCCGAAGAGCCAGATGGGCATCGACTTCGAGAACGACTTCGAGCCCAAATATATCACAATCCGTGGGCGCGGCGACGTGCTGGAGAAGATCCGCAAAGAGGCGCGCAATGCCGAAAAGATTTTTCTGGCCACTGACCCTGATCGTGAGGGCGAGGCTATTTCGTGGCACCTTGCGCAGATCCTGGGTATCGATCCGGCCCAGCCCTGCCGTGTCGAGTTTAACGAGATCACCGAAAAGGTGGTCAAAAACGCTGTCAAGCATCCGCGGCCTATCAACATGGAACTGGTCAACGCGCAGCAGGCGCGGCGATTGTTGGACCGGGTGGTGGGGTACAAGATCAGTCCCTTGTTGTGGGCCAAGGTAAAAAAGGGACTGAGCGCGGGCCGTGTGCAGTCGGTGGCTACCCGCATGATTGTGGAGCGGGAGCGGGAGATCGACGGCTTTATCCCGGAAGAGTACTGGGACATCTCCGCCATGGGGCAGGCCGGCCAGCAGCAGTTTAAGGTGCGTCTCTCCACCCTGGACGATGCCAAGGTGGAACTGACCAACGGCGCGCAAGCAGAGGCTGCACAGCAGCGTATGACCCAGGCCAAGCTGGCGGTGACGGCCGTGAAGCCCTCGGAACGGAAAAAGTCGCCGTCGCCACCCTTCACCACGTCGAACCTGCAACAGGAAGCCTCCCGCAAACTGGGTTACACCACCGCCAAGACGATGCAGATCGCCCAGATGCTCTACGAAGGCGTGGACATCCCAGGGGCGGGTACCCATGGCTTGATCACGTATATCCGTACCGACAGCGTACGCATTTCCGACGAGGCATTGACCCAGGTCCGTTCCGCCATCGGCGAGCGATATGGGGAAGCGTACCTGCCTGCCGAGCCCAACATATACAAAGGGCGCAAATCCGCTCAGGACGCCCACGAGGCGATCCGCCCCACGGACATCAACCTCCTGCCCGAACAGGTCAAGGCGGTGCTGACCAAGGAGCAGTTTAACCTGTACAAGCTGATCTACATCCGCTTTATGGCCAGTCAAATGAACCCGGCGCTCTACGATACCCTGACATTGGACATCACCGGAGACGGTGTGGGCTGCCGGTTCTATGGCGAGAAGAAGCGCTTCGCAGGATTTACGATCCTGTATGAAGAGGGCCGGGATGACGAAGAGGAACTAGCCGAAAGTGTGCTGCCCAAAGTGAGTCTGGGCGACGCGGTCAAGCTGCAGGATGTCAGCAGCGAGCAGCACTTTACCCAACCGCCGCCCCGGTACACCGAGGCATCCCTGGTACGTGCGTTGGAAGAAAAGGGAATCGGTCGTCCGTCTACCTATGCGCCCACCATTTCCACCATCTTGGCGCGGGGCTATGTGATGCGCGAAAAAAAGCGCCTGTGTCCTACGGAGTTGGGCAATATGATTACCGCCATGATGGAGCAGCACTTTCAGAGCATCGTGGACATCGCCTTTACCGCGGATATGGAGGAGCAACTGGACAAGGTGGAAGAAGGCGACGCCCAGTGGCGTCAAGTGCTGGGCACCTTTTACGGCCCCTTTGCCGAGACCCTGAGCAAGGCCGAAGCCGCCATCGAGAAGGTGGAGGTCAAGGACGAGGTCAGCGATGTGGTCTGCGATAAGTGCGGTGCCCAGATGGTGTATAAGATGGGGCGGTTCGGCAAGTTCCTAGCCTGCCCCCGGTTCCCGGAGTGCCGCAACACCAAGGCGCTCCAAGTGGAGATCGCCACGCCCTGCCCCAAGTGCGGCGCCAAACTGCTGGAAAAGAACTCCCGCAAGGGTAAAAAGTTTTATGGTTGTGAGGCCTATCCGGCATGCGACTTTGTGTCTTGGGATATGCCGGTCACCGATACATGCTCCGTGTGCGGCAGCTACATGACCCTCAAGCGTACCCGCAAGGGGGAGGCATGGCACTTGTGCGCCAACGACCAGTGCAAACACCGCGAAGCGGTGGAACTGCCGGAGGATGACGGGGAGAACGACGCGTGAGCCAGACGCAAACCGGACTGAAGGCGCAAGTCGTCGGTGCTGGTCTGGCGGGCTGCGAAGCCGCCTGGCAGCTGGCCCGTCGAGGCATTGCGGTTCGATTGATCGACATGAAACCCAGTAAGCGAAGCTCTGCCCATCATGGGGAGGACTTTGCGGAGCTGGTGTGTTCCAACTCCCTGCGGGCGGCGGGGTGGACCAACGCCGTGGGACTGCTGAAGGAAGAGATGCGGCAGCTGGATTCTTTGATTCTGCGGGCTGCGGATGCCACCGCAGTGCCCGCCGGAGGCGCGCTGGCCGTGGATCGTGAGGGGTTCTCCGCCTTTGTTACGAACTTTTTGCGGGAGCATCCGCTCATCGATGTGGTGGAGCAGGAAGTGACGGCGATCCCGGACGGCCCCTGCATCATCGCCACCGGGCCTTTGACCGCCGAGGGACTGGCTCAGGCGATCATGGGTCTGCCGGGCCTTTCCTCCCTGCACTTTTACGATGCGGCGGCCCCCATCGTGACCCTGGAATCTTTGGATATGGAAAAGATCTTTCGGGCTAGCCGCTATGGCCGTGGGGATGACTATCTGAACTGCCCCATGGATCGGGCCCAATACGAGGCCTTTTATGACGCGCTGGTCACTGCGGAGTGTGCCGATATACACGCCTTTGAGGATTCGCGGGTGTTCGAAGGGTGTATGCCGGTAGAGACCATGGCCAGACGGGGCCGGGAAACCCTGGCCCACGGGCCTATGAAACCGGTGGGGTTGCCGGATCCGCGCACCGGACGGGAGGCTTATGCCGTGGTGCAGCTGCGTCAGGATGATGCCGCCGCAACCCTGTTCAACTTGGTGGGATTCCAGACCAGGCTCAAGTTCGGCGAACAAAAGCGGGTGTTTGGCATGATTCCCGGTCTGGAGAATGCCGCCTTTGCCCGCTATGGGGTCATGCACCGCAACACGTTTCTCCATTCCCCGGGGGTGCTGGATCACACGTATGCCTGCATCGGGCGGCCTGGCTTGTACTTTGCGGGGCAGATGACCGGGGTGGAAGGGTACGTGGAGTCGGCCTCCAGCGGATTGGTGGCGGGGATTGCGCTGGCTCGCAGCCTCCGGGGGGAAGTCCCGGTGGACTTTACCCGGCGCACCGCCATCGGTGCTTTGGCGCATTATGTGGCCACGCCCAACAGCGACTTTCAACCCATGAACGTGACCTTCGGCCTGATCGACGGCCTGCCGGGCAAGTTCATCCGCAACAAAGTCCAGCGGTACGAGGCCATCGCCAACCGTGCGATGGATACCATCGAAGCGCTGCGGGCGAACCCCTTGACGGCGGATTTTGGGCGGCAATCCTGACAACTTGCACATGGGCGATTGCCTTTCGCGGGCAATCGCCTTATACTATGAAGCGGTAACAGCACAGGAGGAGGACAATCATGAGCATGCGAGGAACCACCATCTGCGCGGTCCGGCGGGGCGATCAGTGCGCCGTTGCCGGGGACGGACAGGTGACGCTGGGAGAACATACGGTGTTTAAGGCCCATGCCCAAAAGGTGCGACGCATCTTTGGCGGCAGGGTGGTTACGGGATTCGCGGGGTCTGTGGCCGATGCGTTTTCCCTGTGTGAGCGCTTCGAGGAAAAGCTGACCCAGTACGCCGGCAATCTGCAGCGTGCCGCTGTGGAACTGGCCCAGGACTGGCGCAGCGACAAGGCCATGCGCAAGCTGGACGCCATGCTGATCGTGGCGGATCGAGAGGAATTGCTCATCGTATCCGGCACCGGCGAGGTCATTGCCCCGGACGACGGCATCGCGGCGGTGGGCAGCGGCGGCAGTTACGCATTGGCGGCAGCCCGGGCGCTGCTGGACAACACGGATTTGTCCGCACACGAGATTGCGGAAAAGGCGCTGCACGTAGCGGCCGACATCTGCGTATACACCAATCATAACGTCATTGTGGAGGACGTGTAACATGGTACAACGGACACCCAAAGAAATCGTGCGGGAATTGGACCGCTACATCATAGGGCAGGACGACGCGAAGCGTGCCGTGGCTGTGGCCCTGCGCAATCGCTATCGCCGGGCGCAATTGCCGGAGGAAATCCGGGAGGAGATTACCCCCAAGAACATCCTCATGGTAGGCCCAACCGGCGTGGGAAAAACCGAGATCGCCCGCAGGCTGGCCAAGCTGGTGGAAGCCCCTTTTGTGAAGGTGGAAGCCACCAAGTTTACCGAAGTGGGGTATGTGGGCCGCGATGTGGACTCCATCGTCCGTGACCTGGTGGAGGCCTCCATCCGCATGGTGAAGGAGCAAGCCACCGAACAGGTGCGCACCCGGGCGGCGGTGCTGGCGGAGGATCGGCTGGTGCAACTCATCCTGCATCCGCAAAAAAAGGCATCCAATCCCATTGACCTCTTCCTGGGCAACAAGCCCAAGGAGCCGGAGCTGTCTGCCGAGGAGCGCCAACAGGTATCCAGCCGCAAGGACGAGCTTCGCGGGCAATTGCAGCGCGGCGAGCTGGAGAGCCTGGAGGTGGAGCTGGAGGTGGAGGACACGCCGCAAAGCGTGGACATCAACGGTGCCAGCGTCAACATCGGCGATATGATGGGCGGCATGCTGCCCAAAAAGACCAAGATGCGTCGGGTCAAGGTCGGTGAGGCGCGTCGCCTGCTCATAGCGGAGGAGGAGAACAAACTGGTGGACATGGACGCCGTCACCGAGGAGGCCATCCGTCGGGCGGAGCAGGACGGTATCGTGTTCATCGACGAGATCGACAAGATCGCCGGGCGGTCCAGCGGCGGGCACGGCCCCGACGTGTCCCGGGAGGGCGTGCAGCGGGATATCTTGCCCATCGTGGAAGGCAGCACCGTCAACACGAAGTACGGGCCGGTCAAGACCGATTTTATGCTGTTTATTGCGGCGGGTGCCTTCCATGTGGCCAAGGTCACGGATCTGATCCCGGAACTCCAGGGCCGGTTCCCGGTGCGGGTCACGCTGGCATCCCTGACCCGGGATAACTTCCGTCAGATCCTGACCCAGCCGGAGAACGCCATCACCCGCCAGTACGAGGCACTGCTCCGGGTGGATCACGTGAAGCTGGTCTTTGAACCCGATGCGCTTAGCGCCTTGGCCGATGCCGCCTTCCTGGCCAACGAGACCCAGGAAGACATCGGCGCCAGACGGCTGAACACGGTGTTTGAACGGCTGCTGGAGGATATCTCTTTCAATGCCGGGGGAGACATGCCGGAGGTAGAGGTGCGCGTTACCGCCGACTACGTGCGGGACCATCTGGGCACCGATGCCAAGGTACAGGATCTGTCGCGCTACATTTTGTAATATCGGGGGAGCAGCCATGCAGGATCTGCGGCGTCCACACAAACCAGCGACCTGGATAACCAGGGCGCTGGCTTTTGCATTGCCCATGGGCATTCTGGCCCTCCTATATGTGGGCCTTCGCGTGTACCCTGCGGGTTTTCGCACCATCCTGACCAACGATTTGCGCCAGCAGTACACCAGCTTTTTCGCTTGGTGGCGGGATGCGCTGCAGGCAGGGGAGGGCCTGACCTTCTCGCTGAACAAAGGCATGGGCGGGGAGACCGTGGGGTTTATCGCCTACTACCTGCTCAGTCCTTTCCTGCTGCTGTTTCACCTGGTGCCGCAGAGCTGGATTCCTCAAACGGTGGCGGCGGTGACGCTGCTGAAGATTGGCTGCGCAGGGCTGACCATGCATGTGCTGCTCACCGACACGTCTCGCTACGAGGACGCGCCCCGGTGGCAGGCGCTGCTGTTTTCCACGGCCTATGGGCTCATGGCCTACAACATCGTCTATCAGCAGAACCTGATGTGGATGGACGGCGTGATCATGCTGCCCCTGGTGGTGCTGGGCCTACATCGCCTGGCGGAGGGCCGCGGGCTGCTATGCTACACCGTCAGCCTGTGGGCCGCCATCGTGCTCAATTACTACATCGGGGCAATGATCTGCCTGTTTAGCGTGCTGTACTTTTCGTATCTGCTGCTGCGGGCGCCGTGGCCGGGGAAGGGCCGCGCCGTGCTGGCCTTTGTGAGCGGATCGGCGGTGGCGGGCATGATGGCGGCCTGCATCCTGGTGCCGCTTGTATACTCGCTGACCGGCGGAAAAAACCCCCTGGGGGGCACCGGTATGGCCTGGCGGGCCTACTTCTCTCTGCCCCGACTCAGTGCCCAACTGTTTAGCGGGACCTTCGTGCGGGAGGACTATATCAGCGGCATGCCCAACCTTTACGCCAGTCTGCTGGCGCTGTCCTGCGCCCTGGGCGGTTTGCTCAGCGCAGGGAAAAGGGGTGTGCGCGGCGCTGTGGCGACGCTGGCACTGCTGGCGGCCTTGGTGCTGGGCATGCAGTGGATGCCGCTGAATCTGCTGTTCCACGGCCTCAATGAGCCGGTGTGGTTTCCCTATCGTCAAAGCTTCCTGTTCTCCTTTGTGATGCTGTTGCTGGCCTATCAGGGCCTGCGCGGTATGCAGCGAGGTGGCCGAAAACTGTGGCCACTGCTGGGCGGTGGGGCGACACTTTGCCTGCTGGCGTTGGGCGCATGGGCGGCCCGGGGGGCGTTGCCCTTGACCCGGGTGGCTGTGAATGCCGTCCTGATTATGGCGGGCAGTGGACTGACGGCCTTGTGGTGTAAGCGGTCCGCCCGCTGGGTGGCTGTGCTGCTGATCCTCCTCCAGTGCGCCGATTTGGGCCTCCAGGCTTGGTGGTCCTTGCGGATCATGGCCCTGGAACCCCACGGGGTGTTTGGCCAGAGCAATACCAAGATGGAGGCGGCTGCGGACATCATCGACCGGCGACAGGTCCAGACCGGAGCGGGTGCCTACTACCGCAGGGAGGCGACATTCTCCTATGGCCCCAACGATGCCATGCTGTACGGTTACTGGGGTCTGACCCACTTCAGCTCCAGCGAAAAAAGCTTTGTCCGTAAGTTCCTGCTACAGATGGGGCTGGTGGACTCCGGCGTGTGGGCGGCCTATGATATCGGTTCCTCCATGGCAGTGGACAGCCTGCTGGGGGTGCGATACATGCTGGCACGGGATCCCTATCCCAACGGGGCCGGGTATGAGCGAATTGGCACGGTGGAGGATGTGGGTGTGTACGAGAATCCCTACGCGCTGCCCTTGGGCTTTGGGGTGCGGGAGGAGACGTTGCGCACCGAGCTGGATCAGGCGGACCTATTCGTGGCGCAGAACGCGCTATGGCGGGATATGACCGGCGGTGGGGCCGATCTGTTTACCCCGGTGCAACTGAGCGACCCCATGCTAAAGAATCTGGAGGTGCCGACATCAGTCTCCGCTTGGCGCAATGCGGGCCTGCTCTCTGCGCCGGATTATTTGCGGACAGCACCGGAAGAGGCGGCCAGCGTTTCGTATACCTTGACCGCGCCAAGCGCCGATCCGCTCTACCTGTACTTTTTGGATGTGGGCAGCGGGTATTATGAGGTGAAGGTGCTGGTCAACGATGTACCCTTGGGCAACTACTTCAAATGGGGGGGCTTTGGGGTACTGCCCATCGGCACCTTCGGCGCGGGTCAGACCGTAACGGTGACGCTGCAGCTTACCCTGCCCGGGGTGGTTCTGGGTCAGCCGGTTTGCTATGCCCAGTCCATGGCGACACTGGCCCAGTATACCGAGCAGTTGAAGGGGCAGTCCCTGACGCTTACCCGGGCGGGGGGATCGACCATGACCGGACAGATCACGGTGCAGGATGAGGATACTTGGCTGTTGCTCACTGTGCCGGGTGTGGAGGGATGGCAGGCACAGGTAGACGGCCGGCCGGTGGCCATCTCTCGGGCACTGGATGCCCTGCTGGTGCTGCCGGTATCCCCCGGAGCGCACGAGGTGCGGCTGACCTTTACGCCCCCCGGTTTGTGGATGGGTATCGCCGTCTCCGGCGCCGGATTGCTGCTGTTTCTTGCCTTGCTGCGGCGCGAAAAGTGCAAACCGGCCTGCGGCAAAAAGCGGGAAACAGCATAAAGGCAACACCGCGCAAATCGAGCAGTCGT
>JAVBUS010000072.1:0-11643 GCA_031555125.1 Eubacteriales bacterium
AACACCCAAAAAAAAAACACAAATATTTGTACCCAAAATATAAAACATAACAAATTACTCCCACCCCGCGGCATACTTACCCGCCAGCAAGTTTTACCGTGGCGCGACAACGCCTGCCGGTAAAATATCCGCTGGATCTCGGCGTACATCTATTTGGATTTAGTATAAAAAAACGATTGCTTCTGATGGTATGATTCGCGACGGTGAAACAAACCCACATATGAAAAGACGGATGTCAACCGACATCCGTCTCAACTTTTTGATAATGTTATACTTTCTTAGTACATTCCGCCCATGCCGCCGCCCTGAGGCATAGCGGGGGCAGGCGGGTTCTTCTCCGGCAGATCCGCCACCAAAGATTCGGTGGTGAGCACCATGGCCGCAACCGACGCCGCATTTTGCAGGGCATAACGGGTGACCTTGGTGGGATCGATGATACCGCGGGATACCATGTCCACGTACTCGCCCTTCAGCGCGTCAAAGCCATAGCCGGGTTGCTCGCTCTTCTTAAGGGTCTCCACGATGACGGAGCCTTCGATACCCGCGTTTGTGGCGATCTGGCGGATGGGCTCTTCCAGGGCACGCAACACGATCTGCACGCCGGTCTTGGCATCGCCGGTGTGCTTGTTCAATTCGCCGGCCACGGCGCCCAGCACGGACAACAGCGCGATACCGCCACCGGGCACAATGCCCTCTTCCACGGCGGCGCGGGTCGCGGCCAAAGCGTCTTCGATGCGCAGCTTGCGCTCCTTCATCTCTACTTCGGTAGCGGCGCCCACAGAGATCACTGCCACGCCACCGGCCAGCTTGGCCAAGCGCTCCTGCAGCTTCTCTTTGTCATAATCGCTGGTGGTCTCTTCGATCTGAGCGCGGATGGAGTTGATGCGCGCCTTGATCTCGTTGCTGTCGCCGGCGCCTTCCACAATGACGGTGTTCTCCTTGTCCACCTTCACCTGGCGTGCCTTGCCCAGCATGTCGATGGTGGTTTCCTTCAGATCCAGGCCCAGCTCTTCGCTGATGACCTGGCCGCCGGTCAGGATGGCGATATCTTGCAGCATGGCCTTGCGACGGTCGCCGAAGCCGGGGGCCTTGACGGCCACGCAGGTAAAGGTGCCGCGCAGTTTGTTGACGATCAGGGTGGCCAGGGCCTCGCCCTCCACGTCCTCGGCGATGAGCAGCAGCTTTTTGCCGGCCTGGACGACCTGCTCCAACACAGGCAGGATCTCCTGGATGTTGGAGATCTTCTTGTCGGTGATCAGGATCAGGGGCTGATCCAGCAGGGCTTCCATTTTTTCGGTATCGGTAACCATGTACGAGGAGGCGTAGCCGCGGTCAAACTGCATGCCTTCCACCACGGTCAGCTCGGTGAGCAGGGTCTTGGACTCTTCCACGGTGATGACGCCGTCGTTGCCGACCTTCTCCATGGCGTCGGAGATCAACTGACCGATGGTCTCTTCGCCAGCGGAGATGGCGGCCACCTGGGCGATGGCCTGCTTGTTTTCGATGGGCTTGGACAGCGTCTTCAGGCCTTCCACGGCGGTGGCCGTAGCGCACTCGATGCCACGCTTAAGCACCATAGGGTTGGCACCGGCGGCCAAGTTCTTCAGTCCCTCGCGGACGATGGCTTGCGCCAGCAGTGTGGCGGTGGTGGTGCCGTCGCCTGCAGCATCGTTGGTCTTGGTGGCGACTTCCTTCACCAACTGGGCGCCCATATTCTCAAAAGCGTCTTCCAGCTCGATTTCCTTAGCAATGGTCACGCCGTCATTGGTGATCAGCGGCGAGCCGTACTTCTTGTCCAACACCACGTTGCGGCCTTTGGGGCCAAGGGTGATTTTGACGGTATCGGCCAGGGCGTTGATGCCCTTTTCCAGCGCGCGGCGGGCTTCTTCGCCAAAGATGATTTGCTTAGCCATATCTTTGTCCTCCTACTTTCTGTTTGTTACTCTACGACCGCCAGGATGTCGTTTTGACGGACGATGATCAGCTCTTTGCCATCGATCTTGACTTCGGTGCCCGCGTACTTGGAGTAGATCACTCTTTGGCCGGGTTTCACCTGCATCTGGATCTCCTTGCCGTCTACGACGCCGCCGGGACCCACGGCCACGACCTCTGCCATCTGGGGCTTTTCCTTGGCGCTGCCGGGCAGCACGATGCCGGACTTGGTGGTTTCTTCGGACTCGATGTTCTGGATGACCACGCGATCGCTGAGGGGTTTGACGTTCATGGCGATGTCCTCCTTTTGATGGTTCGACAGCAGTGCTGTGAATTTGTGGATTGTTAGCACTCTGGCCTGTCGAGTGCTAACGGAACATTGCATAGTGTAAAGCATAGCGGCGTCGCTGGCAAGAGGAGCCATAACCGCCCTTTCGCCGAAAATGGCCAATTTCGGTGATTATCTCTCCTGCATGGAATAAAATCTCCTTCAATCAACGAAAATCTTCCGCTTTGGATGTGTCTTGACGATCGTGATACAATAGATGCATCACGTACATTGCGAGGAGGCCACGTCACATCCATGGATACACAGGCGCAAACAGAGTTTTCGAAGGCGCTATTGGTCTGGTACGATGGGGGGCACCGGGACTTACCCTGGCGGCGCACCCGGGATCCATACGCCATCTGGATATCGGAAATCATGTTACAGCAGACCAGGGCGGAGACCGTGACCGGATATTACGCCCGGTTCTTGTCCCGTTTCCCCGATGTGGAGGCGGTTGCCGACGCACCGGAGCAGGATGTGCTGAAGGCCTGGGAAGGTCTGGGATACTATTCCCGGGCCCGGAACATCCTGCGGGCGGCCCGGCAGGTGGTGGACACAGGCGGCTTTCCCACCACGGCGGAGGCCCTGGAACGCTTGCCGGGCATCGGTGCGTACACGGCGGGGGCAATAGCCAGCATCGCCTTTGGGCAGTCCGTGCCCGCGGTGGACGGGAACGTAGAGCGGGTCATCTCGCGGATAGCGGGCATAAGGCAGGAGGTGACGGTGCCCAGTGTACGCAGGGAGATACGCCGGTGCGCTGCGGCGCTCGTACCCGCCCGCCGCGCCGGGGACTTTAATAATGCGATGATGGAACTGGGGGCCAAGGTCTGCGTGCCCGGCACACCGGACTGCGGCGGCTGTCCGGTATCCTCCTTTTGTGATGCCTTCGACGCCGGAGATGCGGATGCGCTGCCCATCAAGCAGCGGGGGCGGGCCCCACGGGTTGAGCGGCGCGGTGTGGCCATCCTGCGCTGTGGCGGGCGGGTGTTAGTGCAGCGGCGCAGTGAAAAGCTGCTCCAGGGGTTATGGCAGTTTCCCAATGTGCTGGAGGCCCAGGACCCAGATCGACTGAAGATGGCCTTGCGTGGGATGGGTATGTCGGCCGACTGGCAGCGGGATGCCGGGGCCGCTAAGCACGTGTTCACCCACATCGTGTGGGAGATGCGACTACACCGCTTTCTGGCGGCGGAGGAGATGGCCATGGCCGATGCGTTGTGGGTGGATGCGGCGGCCTTGCAGGCGCTGCCCGTGCCCACCGCTATGAAGGCGGCCAAGGCCGAGGCCCTCGCGTATCTGGCGGAGGATCTCTTTCATTAGGATAAGGAGGTGCGCCCATGGTAGTGACCTTGGTAGCCATCAACGCTCAGTACGGGCACACCAACCTAGCCGTGCGCCTGCTTGATGCAGCGACGCGCACAGCCCGCCCCGACTTGGATCACCGGGTGCTGGAGTTACACATCAATCAGCCCTTTGATTTGCAGCTTCGCACCTTGCTGGAGACAGAACCGGACGCGGTCTGCTTCTCTACATACATTTGGAACCGTCCCCAGGTGTTGCGGCTGGCCAGGGCAGTGAGGGCGGCGTTGCCGGCGGTGCGTATCGCCCTGGGTGGTCCCGAGGTCTCTTTTGATATGGAAGCGTTGCTGACAGAGCAGCCCTGTATCGATGCGGTGCTGTCCGGGGAGGGTGAGGTATCGTATCCGGCACTGTTGGGGCGATGGGCCGATGCATCGGATACCCCGGTGCCGGGGGCGTGCCTGCGCGATGAATGGGGCTGTTTGTTGACATGGCCCCAGGAAGCGCCGCTTTCACCGCGGATATGGCAGCAGCCCTATGACGCGGATTGGCAGGCGGATCCCCATCGGCTGTGGTACGTGGAGACCTCCCGCGGGTGCCCCTTCCGGTGCCGATTTTGCCTGTCCGCCGGTGATGCCGTACGGGCTCTGTCCGCCGCGCAAGCCATCGAGATATTGACACGCATGGCCCGGGCGGGTGCGCCCATCGTCAAGCTGGTGGACCGCACCTTTAACTTCGACAGTGCGCGTGCCCGGGAAATCTGGGCGGCGTTGGCGGCGTTGGATACGAATTGCACGTTTCACTTTGAGGTGGAGGCCCACTTGCTGGATGAGACATCCCTGGCGTTGCTGGCCACCGTGCCCAAGGGGCGGTTTCAGTTTGAAATCGGGGTGCAGTCCACCTGCCCGGAGGTGCTGCGGGCCGTGGGGCGGGGGGATCACTTCCCGGCCGTTGCCCAGACAGTGCGCAGGCTGCGGGCCGCTGACAACATGGAGCTGCATCTGGACTTGATCGCCGGTTTGCCCCGGGAGACCTGGGAGAGCTTTGCCCAGTCCTTTGATGATGTGTATGCCTTGGCGCCACACATGCTGCAGCTAGGTTTTCTAAAGCTACTGCCGGGCAGCGTTCTCAGGCGGGATGCGGAGGCGTTGGGCCTGGTGTATGCGCCGGATCCGCCGTATCAGGTGCTGCACACCCGGACACTGACCTTCGCGCAACTCTCACGCCTGCACGACGTGGAGCAGGTGCTGAATTGGTACAGCAACAGCGGCAGATACCCGGAAGCCTTAGCGGTGCTGCTGGGGGAGCGCTCGCCCTTCGCGGTCTTCGATGCGCTGGCCCGGGCTATGCGGAAGCAAGGTCTGTTTTCTGCTCCGGCGGGGGAGCATCAGCGCATCGCCGCCCTGGGACGCTGTGCGGAGGCGATACCCGGTGTGGAAGTGGACGCCCTGCGGGCTGCGCTGGCACGGGATGCCCACCGGCGGGGATATCATCACGCCCTGTAGCAACGGCAAGGGCAACCTGACTTTGCGGATGCGCTGAGGATCGCTTCACACACATGAGGCGATCTTCTTCTTTTTTGGAAGCGCCGCCTGCTATTCCCATGGGAGGTACAGACAAATGGCTCATCTTTTGCGCAGGCTCTTCCATACTAGGGACAAAGGAGGGGTTCGCATGCAGGAGACCCGTGAAAAGGTGGTGCTGACGGCGCTGTTGCTGGCGCTGTTGGTGGTACTGGCTTGGATTGGCATGACGGTGACGGCCCGGAGCCAGGCGGGCAAGCCCATCCGGTACGCCGATGCTCAGTGGACCATGACCCACACCCAGAGGGAGGATGCGGAATGATCTACCTGCGTATCCGGGAGACCACCAAGCTTGCACCGGGCGGTACGCTGCGCTTGGGCGATATTGCCGATGTGCTGGCGGATGCTTCCCTGCGGCTGAACGAGTTGCCGGTGCAGGCGCCGACTCGGGTCGGTATTTGGCGCATGGACGCCATGGAAGTCATTCGAGACATCCAAAAGCGCTTCCCTGCGGAAAGCGTGGTGTTATTGGGCAGTTCTCAGGGCATACTGATCCTGGAAAAGCCCAAGGAGCATCGGCTTTCATGGTTGCGTGCGACGCTGGTGTTTGCGCTGTTGTTCGTGGGCAGTGCCATGGCCATTGCCTGGTTCCATGCCGATGTCAACATGACCGGTGCTCAGCACACCGTGGCCGCTTGGCTCACCGGGAGACAGGTCACCAATGCCTGGTGGGTGGCCTTACCCTACGCCCTGGGTGTGG
This sequence comes from Eubacteriales bacterium, assembly GCA_031555125.1. Lineage (GTDB taxonomy): Bacteria > Bacillota > Clostridia > Christensenellales > Aristaeellaceae > WQXF01. Next base: position 5,840 of record JAVBUS010000072.1, read on the forward strand.
GCAGCGGCGTCGCCTTCTATTATGCACTGATCGGCAGAAAAACTGCCTCCCCGTTGGACATGAAGTTGACGGAGTACCGGCGGCAGACCATGGATCGCATGGCCCGTACAGGAGAGGAACAACCCCGTGGGTGAAGCGGCTGCGGCGGTGCTGCTGTGGGTAGCGGGCACCACGGTGGGGCTGGCTTCCTGCGCATTTTGGCTGGCGCTGAAGCTGCCCATGCGGATCATGGATATTTTTGACGCGGGCAGTGTGCGGGTATGTGGATGGGCCATTACGGCGGGGCTGACCGTAGGGGCGCTGATCAGTACTGTGCCGGGGAACCTGGGCCTGGGCGGTTGGGTCAACACAGTCTGGTGGATGCTGTCCGGGGCCTTTGTTGGCATGGTGGCTTCCGCATTGACCGAAACACTGGATGTGTTGCCCCAATGCCTGGATCGGATGGGTATGGGGCGCTACATCAATGCGCTGGCCTGGGCCTTGGTGTCGGGTAAGGCCCTGGGGGCCTTGTTAGCCATCCTGCTACTGTAGGCGGACGATCAAGGGGGAGGAAGGATCATGGAGCCAAGGGACAAGCGGTCAGAGCGTCACGCGCCGGCAACCTATGTCTTGCTGGAACAACCGCGACCCGGAAACCGGGAGACGCGAATGCGGGAGATCGGCGGCCTGTGGCTGCAGCGCAATCAACGAAAGGGGCGCATGTCATGAGCAATAAAACGCAGAATCAGGCGGTGCAGAACTATTTGGACCTGGTCAATCGGCTGGCCCCCAAGAGCGAGATGGGGAAGGGGTTGCTCCGCGCCTTTGTGGTCGGCGGTCTAATCTGCATGCTGGGACAAGCCCTGAACGACATCGCCCTGGCCGTCTGGGAGATTGATGAAAAGGCGGCCAGCACCATCGCCAGCATTGCCCTGGTATTCATCGGCGCATTTTTGACGGGGATCGGCGTGTATGACCGCATCGGCAAGTACGCCGGTGGCGGGTCCATCGTGCCCATTACCGGATTCTCCAATTCCATCGTGTCCTGTGCTATGGAATTCAAACGCGAGGGATTCATCACCGGTGTGGGGGCCAAGATGTTCACCATCGCCGGACCGGTACTGGTGTATGGGATCGGCAGCTCGGTAATCGTGGGGGTTCTTTACTATTTTATTGGTTGGTAAGGAGGAAACGCTGTGGCCGATAACCGCATGGGCAGGCAAACCTTGTCGTTGCCCTCAAAGCCGCGGATCGCTGCCCACGCGGCCATCGTAGGGCCCAAGGAGGGTCAAGGGCCGCTTGCACAACACTTTGACCGGGTGATGGAAGACGATCTGTGCGGACAAAAGACCTGGGAGCTGGCGGAAAGCGCCATGTTCGAGCAGTGTATCCGTCTGGCCATCACCAAGGGCGGGCTGCAGCCGGAACAGGTGCACTTTCTGTTAGGGGGCGACCTGCTCAACCAGATCATTGCCGCCAGCTTTGCGGCCCGGCAGTTGGAGGTGCCCTTCTTTGGACTGTATGGGGCCTGTTCCACCATGGCGGAATCCCTGTGTCTGGGGAGCATGCTGCTGGAGGGCGGTATGGCCCATACGGTCATGTGCGCAGCCAGCAGTCACTTTTGCACTGCGGAGCGGCAGTATCGCGCACCGCTGGAGCTGGGCAACCAGCGCCCGCCCACGGCACAGTGGACCGTGACCGGAACCGGGGCCACCCTGCTGCGCCGTGCCCAGGATGTACCCAAGGCAAAGGCCTGCGTCACCCGGGTGACCTGCGGCAAGGTGATCGACATGGGCGTCACCGATGCCAACAACATGGGTGCGGCCATGGCTCCGGCAGCGGTGGACACGCTGCTGGCGTACTTTGCCGATACTGGGGAAACCGCCGATGACTTTGACTTGATCGTCACCGGAGACCTGGGTAGCCTGGGGCGGGACCTGATGCTGGAGCTCATGCGTCAGCGGCAATGCCCTTTGCCGGAGAAGGTCAGCGCCGACTGCGGCATGCTGATCTTTTCTCCGGAGCAGGATGTGCACACGGGGGCCAGCGGCTGCGGCTGTTCGGCGTCGGTGCTCAACGGCGCGTTGCTCCCCCGTTTGGAGGCCGGAGAGTATCGGCGCATCCTGTTTATGGCTACCGGTGCGCTGCTCAGTCCTCTCAGCAGCATGCAGGGGGAAACCATCCCCGGCATCGCCCACGCAGTGGTGCTGGAACACGTATCGGGAGGAGCGTAAGGGTATGTGGCTATACATCAAGGTGTTTTTGGTGGGCGGGGCCATTTGCTGCATCGGCCAGCTGCTGATCCTGCGCACGCGACTGACCACGGCGCGGATCCTGGTGGCCTATGTGACCGCCGGGGTAATTCTGACGGCCCTGGGCCTTTATAAACCGGTGGTGGAGTTTGCCCAGGCCGGGGCTACGGTGCCCCTGGTGGGCTTTGGATACGCACTGGGTACCGGTGCCATGGAAGCCGTCAAAGAAAAGGGCCTGCTGGGCGCCTTTACCGGAGGCATTACAGCCACCGCCGGAGGCATCGCAGGGGCCATCGTATTTGGATACCTGATATCGGTTATGTTTAATCCCAAAATGAAAGACTGACGAGCAGACCGTCAACCAAGGCCCATCTGCGGTGTCGGCGTAGCGCCTGCATTGGCGGCGTACTTTGTGTAAGCCACCTGCGGCGGCTGGTGTTGACCTGACTGACGGTCTGACTCTGTCGGCACAGGAGGGACGGACGCACAGGCGTCGTCCTATCGGTAGGAGCGGCTCTTCGGAAGAGGCAGTCGCTTTTTTTGTTTGCGGGCGCGTCCGCGGCCCCGGCGCCAGGAGCGCAGCAGCGCGATGATCCCGAACATCGCCACCAGTGGCGGGATCACAAACTCCATGGAGAAGCGCGGCAGCGGGTTGGGATCCGCCAAGGTATAGGCTTGGATCTGCTCCAGGGTGGGCGGCGCATCCTTGCGGGCGGCCACGCTGCGGGTGGCATATAACTCGTACTCGAGCCGTTCACCGGTGCGGGAAAAGTATGTCAGAATGCCGATGGTCTCTCCGGCCTCTACCGGGGCGTTGCTGTCCCGTATGGGCCGATAGGTGGTCAGCATGGAGTCAAAGTTGGCGCGTACTTCGTCGATCTCTTCCTTCAGGCCCACGATGTAGCCCGGGTCCTGGTCTTCCTTTACCGGACGGATGCCCAGTTCCACCTCGCCACGATGGGCGGCATCGGCCAGGTCAAAGCCGCTGACGTTGAGCTTGCGGGGGGACTTTTTGTACAGATCCATGGCCGTTGTGGCCTCGTATTGCGAAAATCCATACTCCATTAATCGCTGGGTGTCCACCCACCGCCCGTTGTCGGAGGTATGCAGCACCACGCTGATCAACTCTACACCACCACGGTTGGCGGCGCCCACATAACAGTACATGGCGTTAAAGTGATAACCGGTCTTGATGCCGATGGCATCGGTGGAAAAGTACGTGTTTTTTTCGATGTCCGGGTTGAGGTACTTGTTGTTGGCGGCAATGGCGATGGCCTTGCGCTTATTGGTGGGTGGCATGGTGTACTTGTATGTGGCGGCCAGGTCGCGGAAGCGGGGCATTTCCATGGCGGCCTTGGCGATGGTAGCCAGATCCCGGGCGGTGGTGTAGTGCTGGGGATCGTGATAGCCATGGGGGTTGGCAAAATGCGTGTTTTCGCAGCCCAGCAAGCTGGCCATTTCGTTCATGGTTTCCACAAAGGAAGCTTCGCTGCCGGAAATGTGCTCGGCAATGGCCGTGGCGCCGTCGTTACCGGACTTGATCATCATGCCGTATAACAGATCGTTAAGGTCCAGGACCTCATCGGCCTGCACAGGCACCACCGACGCATCGGAGGGCTGATCCGCCGCATAGGGGCTGACCGTCACTTCTTCGGAAAGGGGCGGATCACTGAACTCCATGGCCTGCAGTGTCAGCATGGCTGTCATGATCTTGGTGGTACTGGCAGGGTACATGATCTCGTCCGGATTTTTTGCAAAAATGACATCGCCGGAGGACGCCTCAATGAGGATGGCGGAAGATGCGATGAGCTGGTCAGCCTTGAGCAGTTCCGGCATGCGTTCGTCATAGGGTTCGGCGCTTGGATCGCGGGTGGGTTGGGGGATGGGGGTGGCCTTCGGCTGGGGCGTGGCGGCCCGGGCAGGCAAAGACACGCCGAGCAGCAGCGCGGCGCATAGCAAGCAGCATATTCGTATAAAAGCGCGCAGCGCGCGCGAAGACACCGGCATGGACACACGTCCTTTGTGTGAAGATCGATCCAAAGTTCCGATACATGATACCACGATTTCGTCATTTTGTACAGGCGATGGCCGCTTTGTTTCGCATGCATCCACACAAAGATGAAGTTAATATTACAAGATTTAAGAAATAATATTGCAAAATTAGGCATAGATATCTTGCGTTTTCCTGTCGATTCAGCGTATAATAGATTCATCATGCATATGCAATTGCCTGTTGGCAGACGAAAGGTGGAACCGTATGGCCAAGCGTATCTTGCTCGTCGATGATGAGCCGCTCATTGTAAAAGGCTTGCGCTTCAGTCTGGAGCAAGATGGGTACGAGGTCGAAGCCGCTGCCGATGGCGAAGAAGCCATCAATAAGTTCTTTGCCAGCCAGTTTGATCTGGTGTTGCTGGATGTCATGCTGCCCAAGTTTACGGGTACAGAGGTATGCCAGCGTATTCGCGAGCGCTCCAATGTGCCGATTATTATGCTCACCGCCAAGGGCGAGGATATGGATAAGATCCTGGGCCTGGAGTACGGCGCAGATGATTATATGACCAAGCCTTTTAATGTGCTGGAGGTCAAGGCGCGCATCAAGAGCGTGCTGCGTCGCATCGTACCTGCTTCCGCGCCGGAAGAAAAAAAGGTGATCCGCGTCCGCGACATGGAGGTCAATCTGGTCAACCGCTCCGTTACCCTGGCGGGCAAAGAAATCAAGCTCACGGCCAAGGAGTTTGACCTGTTACAGTTGTTTATCACCAATCGCGGCAAGGTCTACAGCCGTGAGAATATGCTGGAAACCGTATGGAAGTACGACTATTTAGGCGATATGCGCACCGTAGACGTGCACATCCGCCGTCTGCGTGAAAAGATCGAACGCAACACGGCGCAGCCGGAGTTCATCTTTACCAAATGGGGAGTGGGTTACTATTTCACGGATAAGGACTAACCCGTTTTCCAGTATTCGGACGAAAATTGTACTGGGTTTTTTGCTGGTGGCGGTGGTGGCGTTTAGCATCATCGCTAATTCTTTGACGGCCCTGGTAAGCCAGACCTTGTTCGCGGAAAAAACCCGTGTGGAAAAAAGCACCGTCGAAGCCCTGGCCACCCGCATGGCGGAGCCTATGGCCCAGGCCGACGGCAACGCGCTGTATATCGCACTCCAAGAAGCCGGACGCCAGCATGGCGGCTGGCTTTTGGCGTTGGATATGGATGGAAAGGTCCAAGCGGGCACCCTGGAACAGTTTTATGGCAAGCGGCTAGGCGAACTGGCCGAGGTGATCAGCGTGCTGGAGGGTGGCACGGGCGTGGACCACGGCTTTCACCAGGTCGGCGGCAATACGCCGCGCCCCAGCGTGTCCTGGCTGAACGACTTGCTGGGCGTGGATACTACCAAGGTGTGGATGGGGTACTTCACCGCTGCCATGGAGTACAACGGGCAACGGGTGGGCGTATTGCTGTACTCCACCGACGTGCAGGACGTGGTGGACTCCCTGACCATCCTGCGGGATCGCATGCTGATCTCCTTTGCCCTAGCGGTGCTGGGCGTCATCATCGTGTCCCTGTTCATCT
>JAVBUS010000251.1:0-8060 GCA_031555125.1 Eubacteriales bacterium
CTCGGTGATGATGCGCTCGCCGATGGTGTAATCGCCGTACTCCGCGGTGTCGGAAATGGAGTAGCGCATGCCCGCAAAGCCGTGGGCCGCCACCAGGTCGATGATGAGCTTCATCTCGTGGACGCATTCGAAGTAGGCAGACTCGGGCTGATACCCGGCTTCCACCAGGGTGCCGAACCCGGCCTTCATCAGGGCGGTGACGCCGCCGCACAGCACTGCCTGCTCGCCAAAAAGGTCGGTTTCGGTTTCTTCTTTAAACGTGGTTTTTAGGATACCGGCCCGGGCGCCGCCGATGCCCGCGGCATAAGCCAGCGCCATATCCTGGGCGTGACCGCTGGCGTCCTGGTACACGGCGATGAGGTCGGGCACACCGCGTCCCTCCTGATACTGGCTGCGCACGGTGTGACCGGGGCCCTTGGGGGCGATCATGACCACGTCCACATCCGCCGGGGGCTTGATCTGGCCAAAGTGAATGTTGAAGCCGTGGGCAAAGGCCAGCACCATGCCGGGGCGCAGGTTGGGGGCGATGTCCTTGTGGTACATGGCGGCCTGCTTCTCGTCGTTGATCAGGATCATGATCATGTCGGCCTTTTTGGCGGCTTCCGCAGTGGTGGTGACGGGAAGGCCATCGGCCTCGGCCTTTTTCCAGGACTTGGAGCCTTCGTACAGGGCCACGATGACGTTGACGCCGGAATCATGCAGGTTCAGCGCGTGGGCATGGCCCTGGCTGCCGTAGCCGACCACGGCCACGGTCTTGCCTTTGAGGAGATCGAGGTTGCAATCCTGTGCGTAAAAAAGCTGTGCCATGGAAAATTCCTCCTTCTTTCTCTACCGAGCTACTGATACTACTACTACAGCCGTTGCGCGGATTGGCTGATGTCGTTGGGGCCGCGTTGCAGCGCGATGATACCGGTGCGTACCAGCTCCACCACGCCGTGATCCGCCAGCAAATCCAGCATGGCGTTGATCTTGCTGTCCTCACCGGTGATTTCCACGGTGACGGTCTCCCGGCTGACATCGATGATGCGGGCGCGGAAGATATCGGCGATGCGCATGATGGCGTCCCGGGTTTGGTTGGTGGCTTGGACCTTGACCAGCACCAGCTGGCGCTCCACACCTTGTCCGGCGTCCAGCACCAACACCTTTTGCACGCAGATGAGCTTGTACAACTGCTGCACCATTTGGTCCACCAGGGCATGGTCGCCCTGCACCGTGATGGTGATGCGGGAGGTATTGATGTCCTGCGTGGGGCCGACAGCCAGGCTGTCGATGTTAAAGCCCCGGCGGCTGAACAGACCGGAGACCCGGGAGAGCACGCCGGGTTGGTTTTGTACCAGCACGCTAAGGGTATGGCGGCCCATGGCGTCGCTCTTGCGCGGCAAAAAGGCGTTGCGGGTTTCATAGGTAGGGGGTAGTTCCAGTTCGTCGTCGAGGTCGTGGATATCGGGCATGAGAAGCACTCCTTTCCGGCGTGGGTTAATCCAGACAAAACTCGTTGATGGCCTGGCCGGGAGCTACCATGGGGGTGACCATCTCGTCCAGGGGGATCACGCACTCGATCAGGTAGGGCTGTCCGGCGGAGAGGGCATTGCGGAAGGCATCGGTGAAGTCCGCCACGGTGTCCACCCGCCGACCGCAGATGCCGTAGGCGTCGGCCAACTTCATAAAGTCCGGGGCACGGTCCAGGGTGGTGTTGGAGTACCGCTTGTCATAGAACAGGGTCTGCCACTGCCGTACCATGCCCAGGGTACCGTTGTTCATCAGCACGATGATCACCGGAATATCATAGTTGGCCAGGGTGGACATCTCCGTCAGATTCATGCGAAAGGAGCCGTCCCCGGTGACCAGGGCCACGGGCCGGGAGTTGGACAACCGCGCCCCCATGGCGGCCCCCAGGCCAAAGCCCATGGTGCCTAGGCCGCCGCTCATGATGCACTGCCGGGCGCGGTTGAAGGGGAAGTGCTGGGCGGTCCACATCTGGTGCTGGCCCACGTCGGTGGCCACGGTAAGGCTGCCGCCGGAGACCTGGTGCATGGTGCGCAGGATGTTGCGGGGTGTGAAGGTATCGTTGGTGGGGAAGGTATCGCGCAGGGACAGGATGTGCTGGATCCAGCCGATATGTTCCTGTTCCGTCAGGCGCTGGCTGAGCATGCCCACCACCACCCGGGCATCGCCGGTGATGTGGAGCATGGTGTTAATGTTTTTGTTGATCTCCGCCCGGTCGATATCGATGTGAATGACCCGGGCATTGGGGGCGAAGGTCTTGGCGTTGCCCAGCGCCCGGTCAGAGAACCGGGTGCCGATGGCCACCAGCAGATCACACTCCTGCATGGCGATGTTGGCGGCGTGGGAGCCGTGCATGCCCAACAAGCCCAGGTAGCGCGGGGTTTGCGGATCATAAGCGCCCAGACCCATTAGGGAGGAGACTACCGGGGCATCCATCTTGTCAGCCAGCTCCTGCACCGCCAAGGTGGCGCCGGAGTTGACCACGCCGCCCCCCACATAGAGGAGGGGGCGCTGGGCCTTTGCGATGATCCGGGCGGCGCGATCCAACAGCGGGGCGATCCGGGCGGAGAACTGCTGCAGTTGCTCCCCCTTGGGACGCAGCTGCAGGGCGGGATGATCCGGCGGATAGTCGGGTATCAGGTCCACGCCGCTGGCGGGTGTGTACTCGCAAGTGGCCACCTGGATGTCCTTGGGCAGGTCCACCAGCACGGGACCGGGGCGGCCGCTGCTGGCGATAAAGAAGGCTTCCCGCAGGGTGGAGGCCAGATTTTTCACGTCGCTGACCACCACGTTGTGTTTGGTGATGCTCAGGGTGATGCCCAGGATATCGGCCTCTTGAAAGGAGTCGGTGCCGATCAGGGTCTGGGGCACGTTGCCGGTGATATACACCACGGGCACGCTGTCCATAAAGGCGGTGGCGATGGCAGTGACCAGGTTGGTGGCCCCGGGGCCGGAGGTGGCCAGGCATACGCCGACCTTGCCCGATGCCCGGGCGTACCCATCGGCGGCATGGCCCGCATGCTGCTCGTGGGCGGTCAGGATATGACGGATACGCGACTGATACTTGTACAGCGCGTCAAAGATGGGCAGCACCGTGCCGCCGGGGAAGCCAAACATGGTGTCCACGCCTTGCTCCAGCAGGCATTCCAGCATGATTTCCGCACCGCTTAATATCATGGAATCGTCCTCCTTGTGCCACCGAATAAAAAAACAACCCTTCAAACCCTCCTTAGGGCGAAAGATCGTTCCGCGGTACCACCTAAATTCGTAAAGGAGACCCTTTACGCACTCTGCGACACGCGATGCGGATGCACCGGATGCCTGGCCCCTTCTCACGGTGGGGCGCTCCGGCGGGCCTACTGGCGGGGTGACCGCGTTCGAACCGCTTGCTCCGAGACGACGTTCCGCAAACCTTCACGGGAGCTTACAGCGCCGCTCCCTCTCTGTGCATCCGGTATGCAGAGGATTCTCTTCCTCGCAACAATATGAATTTGTATGCGCACCATCATATCATCAAGGGGTGGGGCTGTCAAGAGCTTGATTTGAATTAAGGCTTCACTTTACCGCACTTTACCGCAATCACGGTGAACTCACCGGGACGTTTTTTGTTGATCCAACCGGGATGTTCATGGAACGCCTGCAAACGCAATCCCGCACGAATCGCCGCATTGATGATTTCGCTTAGGGTGTAGCGCCTTATCATCACGTCAGGAAAAGCATCCCGTTCATCATCGAAAAACTGCTTATACGCCACGTCTCCACGCTGCGCGGTGCTATCAAAATAGTCCACAGTATCGGTGCTTTGATCGTCTCGTATATTTGCCGGCAGTATTTTTCCCACTGGATGAAAGTCGCATAATACCAACACGCCGTCGGGCTTCAGTACGTTGTATAGGGCGGAAAAGAAGGCGTCAAGGTCGTGAAAATAATGCAGGATGCCGCCCTCTGCATATGCATAGTCAAAATAATCGCCGTAATTTTCGAGGTTGACGTGACAAAAATCCCCGATTTCGTAGCCGATGGCCACACCGGCGGCTTCGGCAAGCGCCATCGCATAGTCCCTTTGCGGCGCGGAGAGATCGAACACGGTGGCTTCGGCCTGTAAAGCGGCGAGCGCAACCGCTCTGCGTCCATCAGACCCACACACGCTGGCAATCCGCTTTCCAGCAACAGCCTCAAAAAGGTCCGCGTGATACCGCAAATGACGCTTGGGATCGGCGATGATTTCTTTTGCCACAGCTTGTGGTGTTCCTTGATGGCGAACGCGCCATTCATAAGCTCTATGCTCCCATGCGGCCTTGTTTTGCAATACAACAGCATCCAGCATCTACGCAGCCCCCTCCTGTTCACGGCGGGATGGGTTTCATCAGATTCTAATTTGATAAATATCCCAAAAACGAATACAATAGTCTTATCAAGGACAAGGAGAGATGAACATGCAGATCGTTTTGTGGCTGGCTTTTGGTGCGCTGGTGGGCTGGCTGGCAAGCTTGGTGATGAAGACCTCGCTGACCATGTTGACCAACATCATCCTGGGCATCGTGGGTGCGCTGGTGGGCGGCTTTTTGGCCGGGCTCATCGGCATCCGGGCCGCGGGTGGGATGTTTGCGTGGAACCTGGGCAACATCCTCATCTCCGTGGGCGGCGCCTGCGTGGTGGTGTGGCTGGTAGGCAAGCTCAAGAAGTAAGGCCGTTTGAAAGTGAAAGCACCCTTCATCGCCGTTTGGCGTTGGAGGGTGCTTTTGCTTGTCATGCGGTGCGTGCCTTGCGGTATACCAGCACGATGGCCCCCAGGAGCGCCAGGGCCGTCAGCGCCCATGGGGCGGAAGACTCCGTGGTGTCGCCTGTGGCGGGCAAATGAGGCCGCGGCGTGGCGGTGGGCGCCGCCGTAGGCGCCGCCGTAGGGGATATGATTTCGTCACCACGGAACAGGTTATGGCCGGAGTTGCTCTTGGCGGCGGGCAGGATGGCGAAGTCGGCGATCATGCCGCCGGTCCCGTCGTCGATGGTCCAGCCCTGGGGATCCTTAAAGTTGACGTTGTAGAGCGAAACCACGGTGCTGCCGTTGACAGCAGTGGTGGGGAACGTGATGGCGGGGGTGGTGGCGACCTGGGTATAGGGCACAAACGCCGGGCCGTTGGCGTCGGTGCCGGAGGCATGGCTGCCAGCGGCGCGCAGGGTCTGGCTCGGTGTGGCGCTGGGGGTCAGCGCCACCAGGTGGGCGGAAAATGCCAGGCTGTTGTTATAGGCGGCACGCAGATCCGGGATGGTAAAGGCGTCCGGAATGCTGCTGCCAATGATTTTGACGTAAGGCCTAGGGCTGTTGACAGCGGTCAATACGCCGCGAATGACGGCCAAGGCGCTGTTAAGGCTGGCGAGTTGTTGGGTTAGGGTGGGCAGCGCGGTCAGCGGCGCGGGGGGCGTGGGCGACAGGCTGGGCGCGCCGTTGACGAACCAGTACCCGGTGGGCAGTTCCAGATAGGCGTAGGCGTTCTGCACGATGGGCACGCTGTTGTACAACTTGATGTCGGTGGTAGAGGAGGTGGCGGAACCGGTGCCGCTGGTGGGACAGGCCACGTAGTCGAAGCCCGCCGGAAAATTCAGGTTGGCGTGGCGATAGGAGTTGCCCAGGACGGTGGCGATGACGCTGACGCAGCGAAAGGTTTGGGGTAGATGCGTGGGCATCAGCAACGCGCCGGCGAAGGCGGAGTTGGTTACATACGGGCCGGATAGCGTGCCGTGGGTATCGATGCGCACGGGATAGGCGTTGGCGGCCATGGCGGTGTTTTGGGACATATCGATATCCTTGAAGTAGCAATTGCTGCTTTGGTTAAGCATGATGACGCCGCTGGCACGGTCGCTGGGTGACTTGGTCTTGACGTTGATGAACGTAAGGTTTTCAAAGTTGCGCTGACCGCTGGTGACCTTGAAGCAGTAGATGGCGACGTTTTTGCGGGCAAGACCGTTGGCGGTGGTGCCGGTTTCTACATTGTCGGCACCGATGTTGCGGAACACCAGATCACGGGCCACAAAACCTGTCGCGCTGGCGGACAGGAAGAAGAAGAACTCGCCGCGATCCGACGTGATGCCGGAGGATGTGCTGCCCACGGGGATCATGTCGATGTTGCTGCCGTCAAAGGTGATGTTCTCCAAATATGCGTTGGTGTGGTTAAACATGATGCGGGCCATGTATCCGCTCCAACCCGCGGTGCCTGCCGCAGTGTTGACAGGATAGGGTAGCTTGTAGAAGACGGTGGCGGGGGCGCCATCCGACTCGTTGAACAGGCCGATGGTGGAGCGGTTGCCTGTGGCGGTGCTGCCGCTGAGTTGGTAATTGTAGTTGTAATTCTCGTCCACGAAGTTGCCGCGGTCGAAAAAGTAGGTGTTGTTATCGGCCCAGGGCACGATGTTGGTGCCGGTGCGCTTGTTGAAACAGGCGCCCACTACGTCGATGCCATCCACGGCTTGGGTGTAGGTCTTGGTGGGGGTATAGATCAGGGTGGCGGTGTAGACGATGCCGTTATAGGTCACACCGATGGCGGTATTATGCTGGGCGGATTTTGTGGGATCCTGGGTGACATAATAGTACTTTGTTACACTGTCGGTACCGGTGTTGGTGGGGGGCACATAGGCGGCGTCTCCGGTGTTTTTGACCGGGAACACGGTGACGGGCGCCTCTGCCGGCGGGGTGTCGTTGCCGACCACATCGTCGGCATATTGTGCCGCCAGCGCGATGGGCGTGGAGAACAGCAGAAGCCCGATGAGCAATACCATCATCACGCGGCGGAACATATCAACACTCCTCTTTGACGATGAAGAATTCGTTGCATTTTTCCCCAAAATATTACACGATTCTATCTTTGGAATCAACGTAAATACTGTTACATTTTCATGTTGTTTATAGACAAACACCCTGCAGCGGACTGCGCATTGCGCTTGCCTGTTTCTTGCGCTAGAATGGACGGAGCCATGAATGGAAGGAGGCCGGGTCATGCACACAAAACCCGTCATCGGTGTTGTGGGGGATCGGCGCAGCGAATATCCGGGGGTTTATGTACCGGAGGCCTATTTGGAAAGTTTGTGCGCGGCAGGGGCATTGCCCGTGGTGCTGCCCTTTGTGACCGATGAGGTCGACATCGCTTGGTTGGCTACCCAGTATGACGGATACCTGCTCACCGGCGGGGCGGATGTGCATCCGCGTGCCTATGGGGCGCCGGTGCTGACGGCCTGTGGCGAGTTGCAGCCCATCCGGGATGCTTTTGAACTGGCCATCGTGCCGCAGGTGATGGCGGCGAAAAAGCCGCTGTTGCCATCTGCCGGGGGCTCCAGGCGTTGAATGTGGCCATGGGCGGTACGCTGTATCAGGATATCCCCACCCAGCATCCCCGTGCGGTGGCGCTGCAGCATAGCCAAAAAGCCGCCTCCAACGCAGCCACGCACAGTGTGGCGGTGGAGGCGGGCAGCCGATTGGCTGCTGCACTGGGCACCGAACGGGTGTGGGTCAACAGCTTCCATCACCAGGCTGTAGACAGGGTAGCCCCGGGGTTTGGCATCACTGCCCGGGCAGAGGATGGGGTGGTGGAGGCCATCGAAGCCCAGGCGAGTACTTGGGCGATGGGGGTGCAGTGGCACCCGGAACTGATGACCCAGGTCGATGCCGGCGCGGCGGCGCTCCTTGCTGCCTTTGTGCAGGCTTGTAAGGACTAATACAAAATCCAAATAGATGTACGCCGAGATCCAGCGGATCTTTAACCGCCTGTCGTTGTCGCGCCTCGGTCAACGTAGCTGCCGGCTACGTCTCCCTCGGGCTCCTAGCCAGCCGAAAAAATCTCTCGCTAGCTCTTCGGCGAAATCTAATTGGAATCAGTATAAAAAACAGCGCCACCCTCCGCGGTGGCGCCTCAGGGCATCACTAAACTAGGTTTTCCGATTTGGGGATGAATGAAGGGGCCTCGGCCCCTTCAAATTGAGATCGTATCGACCGGCTTTGCCGGTCGGGCGGGGAGTTTTCCGTTAGGAAAACATACCTACCATCACGAGCAAAGCGAGTCACG